>CAZYMY010000001.1:0-8201 GCA_964648875.1 uncultured Candidatus Saccharibacteria bacterium
AAGACAAAAATTAGAAATTATTCAAAATACATCAGGATTAACCCAAACTGAACTTGCTCAAAAATTCAAGGTGTCTTTTGTAGCGTTTAATAATTGGTGGAATGAAAAGTCTATTCCAAGAAAAAAGAACAAAAAACTAATAGATGAATTGTTTTTAGAAATTACAGGACAAAAGATAATTCCAGAAGAAGAGATTGTTGCTAAAAAACAGATTTTGTATAATAAATTATCTAAGCATAAAAATATAATTAAAGAAATTTTAGATAATTCAGATATAAAAAATCAATTTATTTTAAAACTTACTTACAATTCAAATAGTATTGAAGGTAGTACTTTAACTGAAGCTGATACAGCTGCAATTCTTTTTGATAATTCTGCTATTTCAAATAAAAGTTTAACAGAACATTTGGAAGCAAAAAATCATCAAACAGCTTTGAGTTATTTATTTGATTATATTTTTGGTGGTGGAGAAATTAATGAAGATTTTATTTTGAAATTACATAGTGTTCTTATGAGTGGCATAATATCTGATGCCGGGTTTTATAGAAATCATGGAGCCAGAATAGTCGGAGTAAATTTACCAACAGCAAATTATATTAGCATATCAAAGTTAATGAAAGATATTGTATCTTTAGTAAATAAAAAGAATAATGATATTATAAGTTTATCTACAAAAATACATAGCAGATTTGAGCAGATTCACCCATTTTCTGATGGAAACGGTAGAATTGGACGTCTAATAATGAACGCGATGTTACTTAAAGAAAATTTACCACCAGCGATTATAGAACAAAAACAAAAAAGACTTTATTATAATTATCTTTATAAGGCTCAAACAAAAGATGATCAAAGTCAGCTAGAGAGTTTTATTTGCGATTCTATTTTAGAAGGTTTAAAAATTTTAGAAAGAGAAGACTAAGACAAATCAAAAAACCAGCCTAATCAAGGCTGGTTTTTTGATTGATTTTAAAAACTTTTCCACAGAAATTGGCTGTGTCAATAATTGACAAAAAATACATAAAAGAAATAAACAGATATTTAGCCATTTTTGCTTGCAATTTTGCATAGCATATGATATATTTATAATCAATATTGACGAGATGCTTATCTTCTATCCCATCAGGTTTGAGTTTTGTGGGTGACTCAAGTCAATAATAATTTCGAAATTATTATTAGTTTAAATATTTTAAAATACAAAAGCCTATTTATATCGCGTTTTTAAAGGCTATTTTTGTGTCCTAAATATTTTTCAATTATTATAAAGACTATAATATGTCAAAGTCAAAAAATATCAATCAAAATCTTTTTGTGGCTAGCTTACCCAAAAAGACTTTTTCACAATTTAAAGAGCCGTTCATAGAATTACCGAATCTTGTGGAAAATCAGATTTCTTCATTTAAAAAACTTATAGAAGAAGATCTAGATATAATCTTAAAAGAGTTAAACCCAATTAAAGATTATACAGAGAAAAAATTTGAATTAGAATTTATTTCCTTTGAGCTTTTAGACCCAAAATATACTGAGGAATATGCAAAAGAAAATAAACTTACTTATGAGTCTATACTTAAAGCAAAAGTTTTACTTAGAAATAAATTATTAGGCACAGAAAAAGAACAAGAAATCTTTTTAGCATCATTCCCTGTGATGACAATACACGGAACTTTTATAATAAATGGTGTAGAAAGAGTTATAATCCCACAATTAGCAAGAAGTGCTGGTGAATTTTTTGACTTCGCAGAAATAGGTGGAAAAAAATATTTTTCTGCAAAAATAGTTCCAAATCGTGGTGCTTGGGTTGAAATTATCACAGATGATGATAATGATATGTTTGTAAAAATAGATAAAAAGAGAAAGTTTTCAGTAATTTCTCTTTTGCGTGCTATAGGATATGGTACAGATAAAGATATAGAAAATGCTTTCATAGATAAACCTTTAGCAAAAACATATATCATGAATCTTGTAGCTAAAGATTCTGTAAAAACAGCAGAAGATGCATATATAGATGTATATAAAAAATTGAGAGATGGTGATCTTGCTACCATAGACAGCGCAAAAGCACATATACAATCTCTTTTTTCAAAAGAAAGATATGACTTGTCTCCAATAGGAAGATTGAGATTTAATAAAAGATTCAATTTATCATTAGAAGGCAAAGAAATGAAAAGACTCACTTTATCAAAAGAAGATATAGTATTAGTCATAAATCATTTAGTAGAATTAAACAATAATATTGAAGCAGAAGCAGACGATATAGATCATTTAGCTTCTAGAAGAGTAAGATTTGTTGGTGAGATGCTCGGTATGAAGGTAAAGAAAGGGATGCTTCAAGTAAAAAGATATATACAAGAGAAAATGTCGGTTATAGATACTGATACTACTTTGCCTGTGTCTATTGTAAATCAAAGACCTCTTCAAGCTAGAATAAAAGAATTTTTCACAGTAAATCAACTTTCTCAACTCATGAATCAAGAAAATCTTTTAGCTGAAATAGAAAGTTTAAGAACATTGTCAGCGCTTGGTCCCGGAGGCCTTTCAAAAGAAAGAGCTGGATATGAAGTTCGTGACGTACACACTTCACATTATGGTAGAGTTTGTCCAATACAGACTCCTGACGGAGCAAATGTGGGTCTTATTTTGAGACTTGCTACATATGCGAAGATAAATGAATTTGGAATAATAGAAACTCCATATGTAAAAGTAAAAAATGGAAAAATCTCAAATGAAATAGTTTATTTGAATGCTCTTCAAGAAGAGTCTACAATCATAGCTCATGCTGCAATAAATTATGACAAAGATGGATATATAAAAGATGAATTTTTACAAGCCAGAAAAAAAGGTCATCCTGTAGTTGTGAGTAAAGACGAAGTAGAATATATAGATGTTGCTACAAATCAAGCTTATTCTATAGCTACAAGCATGATTCCATTTTTAGAGCATGATGACGCGGCTCGTGCATCCATGGGAAGTAATATGCAAAGACAGACAGTGCCTTTGATATCTTCAGAAGCTCCTTATGTGTCTACAGGTATGGAGGGTGAAGTAGCGAAACATATAGGAAGATTAGTTTTAGCAGAAGATGCTGGAGAGATAAAATATGTAGATTCAAATAAAATAATAGTTAAAGATAGTAAAGGAAAAGATAAAACTTATGATTTAGTTAATTTTTCTCGTACAAATAATTTTACAGTATTTTATCAAAGACCTATTGTAAATATTGGAGACAAAGTCAAAAAAGGTGATGTGTTAGCAGACTCTTCTTCTACTCGTGGAGGACAAATAGCTATAGGTCACAATATTCGTGTGGCATTTATGAGCTGGAATGGAGCAAATTATGAAGACGCTATTATAATTTCAGAAAGACTTGTAAGAGAAAAGAAATTTTCTTCTATTCATGTAGAAGAATTTATATGTAATGTTCGTGATACAAAATTGGGAGCAGAAGTCACAACACATGATATACCAAATGTTGGTGAGTCAAAATTAAAAAATCTAGATGAAGATGGAATAATAAGAATAGGTGCTGATATAAGAGCTGGAGATATTTTAGTAGGAAAAATTACTCCAAAAGGAGAAACAGAACTCACACCAGAAGAAAGATTGCTTAGAAGTATTTTTGGAGAAAAAATTCGTGATGTAAAAGATACTTCTTTGAGATTGGATAATGGAAAAAGAGGAAGAGTAATAAGTATAAAAGTATTTTCAAGAGAAAGAGGGGATCAATTAGAAAGTGGAGTAATAAAAAGAATACATATAGAAGTTGCACAACTTCGTGATATTTCTATAGGAGACAAATTAGCAGGTAGACATGGAAATAAAGGTGTCATATCAAGAATACTTCCAGTAGAAGAAATGCCTTTTACATCTGATGGAGAGCCTATAGATATAATTCTTACACCACTTGGTATACCAAGTCGTATGAATATAGGACAGATTTTGGAAATGCATTTAGGTTTAGCTGCACAGACATTGGGTTATCAAGCTGTGGTACCTGTATTTAGTGGAGCTACAGATGATGAGATAAAAGAAGAATTGGTAAAAGCTGGATATGATGAATCTGGTACAGTAGATTTGTTTGATGGTAGAACTGGTGAAAAATTTGCAGACAAAGTAGCTATCGGTATCATGTATATGCTCAAATTGCATCATATGGTAGAAGATAAAATACATGCAAGAAGCATTGGTCCATATTCACTTATTACACAACAGCCACTCGGAGGTAAATCTCAAAATGGTGGACAGAGATTTGGAGAAATGGAAGTTTGGGCACTTGAGGGTTATGGCGCTTCACATACTTTGCGTGAAGTTTTGACAGTAAAGTCTGACGATATAGTAGGTAGAAGTGACGCATATAATAGTATTATAAAAAATAAGCCTATAGAAGAGCCAAATACTCCAGCATCACTTAATGTGCTTTTGAATACATTAAGAGGTTTATCTCTTGATATTATACCTTTAGTAGGTGAAGATAAAAAAAGAAGAGGTCGAAAAGACAAATTAATAGGCGAAGAAAAAGTTATCGAAATAGAAGATTAATAAAATAATTTATTTCAAATTTTAAAAGATAAAAATAAAAATTAAAAATATGAAAACAATAAATACTACAAATTTCGAAGCTTTACAAATAAAAATTGCATCACCAGATGCTATTCGCTCATGGAGTTATGGAGAAGTAACGAAACCTGAAACTATTAATTATCGTACTGGTCGCTCAGAGAGATATGGTCTTTTTGATGAAAAGATTTTTGGTCCGGAAAAAGATTATGAATGTTATTGTGGAAAATATAGAAGAATAAGATATAAAGATATTATTTGTGAAAAATGTGGAGTAGAAGTCACAAAATCTATAGTTCGTCGTGAGAGAATGGGACATATAGAGCTTGCTACACCTGTAGCACATATTTGGTTTTTAAGAAATATACCTTCTAGAATAGCTCTTATTTTAGGTGAGCCAACAAATGAAGTTGAAAAGGTTGTATATTTTGCAAATTATATAATCACAAAAGTAAATCAAAGAGAAAAAGAAGAATTTATAAAAAATTTGGAAAGCGAATTTAAAGCAAAGATAAAATCTGCTACAGATGAAAAGACAAAAGAGAAATTAAAAGAATTAATGCTTGCTGCCAAAAAAGAAATAGAAGATATAAGAGAAAGAAAAATTCTTGATGAAATTACTTATCATAGATATTCTATGAGATATAGTGTAGCTTTTGAAGCTGAGATTGGTGCTGAAGCTATTTATAATGTATTTAAAAATATAAATTTAGATGAACTTGAAAAAGAAATTTTATTGAGATTGGAAAAAACTTCTAATATAGATAGAGAAAAACAAGAAAAAAGATTATCTTTGATACGCGCATTTAGAAGTGCTGGTATTCGTCCAGAATGGATGTTTCTTACAGCTCTTCCAGTCATACCTCCAGGAATAAGACCTATGGTTGCTCTTGAAGGTGGAAGATATGCTACTAGTGATGTAAATGATCTTTATAGAAGAGTGATAAATAGAAATAATAGACTTTTAAAATTAAAAGAAATAAATGCTCCAGATGTTATTTTGAGAAATGAAAAAAGAATACTTCAAGAAGCTGTAGATGCTTTGATAGATAATTCAATGCGTAGAGGTCAAGAAGCTACTACTATAATTGGACAAAAAAGACAATTAAAATCTCTTTCAGATGGTATAAAATCTAAATCAGGTTTATTTAGACAAAATCTTTTAGGAAAGCGTGTAGACTATTCTGGTCGTTCTGTGATTGTGGTTGGTCCAGATTTATCACTTGATGAATGTGGATTACCAAAACATATGGTACTTGAATTATTTAAACCATTTGTAATATCAAAACTTTTAGAAAGAGAATTTGCTTTTAATATAAGAGGAGCAAATAAATTGATAGAAGATAGTATACCTGAAGTATGGGAAATTTTAGAAGAAGTAATTGAAGGAAAATATGTTCTTTTAAATCGTGCTCCTACTTTACATAGACTTGGTATACAAGCTTTCAAACCAAAAATGATAGAAGGAAATGCTATACAACTTCATCCATTAGTTTGTGTGGCATTTAATGCAGACTTTGACGGTGACCAAATGGCAGTACATTTACCTCTTTCTGAAGAGGCACAAAAAGAAGCTAGAGAAATCATGGCTTCAAATAAAAACTTATTAAAGCCTGGATCTGGTGACTCAATTGTAAATCCTCGTTTTGACATGTTACTTGGAGTTTTTTGGCTTACAACACAAATTGAAAATTCAAAAGGTGAAGGAAAATATTTTTCTTCTCCAAATGAAGCGATAACAGCATCAGAGTTTGATATCGTAGATATAAGAGCAAAAATACAAGTTATACCTTCAGCAAAAGAAAAGTATAAAAGATTTGAAGGAAAAAGATTTGAGACTACTGTTGGTAGATTATTATTTAATTCTATATTGCCTGATGATTTTGATTATATAGATGATCAAGTAGGAGGAGGTTTGATGAGTAAAATAATTGATAAAATAATTATGCAATACGGTTTCGATGCTGCTCCTAAAATCATAGACAGAATAAAATCTTTCGGATTTAAATATTCTACAATTTCTGGTACAACATGGAGTATAGATGCTGTGAGAGTTCCAGAAGAGAAAAAAGAAATAATAGCAGAAGGTAGAAAAGAAGAATTAAATATAAAGAATTATTTTGAACAAGGTCTTTTATCTGAAGAAGAAAGATATGATAAAGTCATAGAAAATTGGACTAAAATAAGAAATAAAATAGAAAGCATAATGCCTATAAAATCTATTGATAAATATGGATCAGTATATAATTTAGTTACATCAGGAGCTAGAGGTTCTATGAAGCAGCTTATACAGCTTGCTGGTATGAAAGGTATAATTGGTTCTTCTTCTGGTAAAAGTATAGATTTTCCAATTATTTCATCAAATAAAGAAGGTCTTTCTCCACTTGAATATTTTATTACTACTTATGGAGCTAGAAAAGGTCAAGCAGACACGGCCTTGAAGACAGCTGACGCTGGATATCTTACAAGAAAATTGGTAGATGTGTCTCAAGATGTCATAACTAGTGAAGCAGATTGTGGTACAAAAAATTGTAAACTTATAAAGACAGAAGATGTCATGGGTATTGAAATACCTTTTTCAAAAAATATAAGAGGTAGAATTTTGGCACAAGATCTTATTTCTAAAGATGGAAATATAATATTTAAAAAAGGTCATTTAGTAAAAAAAGAAGATATAAAAGCAATAGAAGAGTCAGGCACAAAAGAAGCATATGCATATTCTCCACTTTCTTGCGAATCTATACATGGCGTATGTCAAAAATGTTATGGATTGGACTTGGCTAGAAATCAATTAGTAAAAATAGGTGAGGCTGTAGGAATTGTGGCAGCTCAAGCTATTGGTGAGCCTGGTACACAGCTTACAATGCGTACATTTCACTCTGGAGGTATAGCAGAAGTTGATATTACACAAGGTCTTCCTCGTGTGTCAGAAATATTTGAAAGAAGAAATCCAAAAAATGCAGGAGTCATATCTTTATCAAATGGTGAAGTCATAGAAGTGAGTGGTGATAAAAGACAAAAGAAAATAGTTGTCATGAGTGATGATGATGGTTCATATTCTCAAGCAAAGAAAAAAGGTATGAGAATAGAATATGAAATGGCATATTCTAGAAGACCAATAGTAAAAGTTGGAAATAAAGTAAAGAAAGGACAAATATTAACTGATGGATCACTTAATATAGAAAATCTATATGACTTAGCAGGAAAAGAAGCTGCAGAAGAATATATCATAGCTGAATTAAATAAAGTTTATGAACTTCAAGGAGCTTCTATTTCCAGAAAACATATGGAAATAATAGTAAAGCAAATGCTTTCTAGAGTAAAAATAAAAGAAGTTGGTGATACAATATTTACTCAAGGTGATGTAGTGGAAATATCAGATTTTAGATTGGAAAATGAGAGAGTGAAATCTCTTGGCGGACAAATAGGAAAAGCTATAAATCTAATTCTCGGTATATCAGAAGTAGCTCTTACTACAAATTCATGGCTTTCATCTGCATCATTCCAACATACTACAAAAGTTTTGATCAATGCCTCATCAAGAGGGCAAGTAGATAAATTGCAAGGTCTAAAAGAAAATGTGATTATTGGAAAACTTATACCAGCTGGTACAGGGGTAGAAGCTAGAAAAAAAGATTCAGAATAAATTT
>CAZYMY010000001.1:8301-36720 GCA_964648875.1 uncultured Candidatus Saccharibacteria bacterium
CTTATACCAGCTGGTACAGGGGTAGAAGCTAGAAAAAAAGATTCAGAATAAATTTATAAATAAAAAAATGACCCGGATTGCTCCGGGTTGTTTTTTATATCGCTGATTTTGGAAATTTAGATTTGCAGTGACCATCGAAATTACACTCGCCTCCATTATAGAAACAGCATCCCCAGCTATGTGATCCACATAACATCATAGGAAGTTCTTCCTTTTCTTCTGTGCCTTTTTCTGATTGGGATTTTGAGGTGCACGCCCAAAATATTAGTAGAGCTATCAAAATAATTCCCCAAACTCCAAAAAAGATATAGATCGGATCTAGATTTTTCATATTTATTTTTTATTATGGTCTTATGAAAAAATCTGGATCTTTTTTTGGCGTGTTTTCATCTGCGACAGTACTTGTTTTTCCAAACACACTACCACAAGAATGTCCTGAATCAGGATTTCTGAAGACTTCTTCATAGATAGGCATATCGCCGTCTTTGACAAGTTCTCTTTTTTCCAATTCTTTTTGAGTATTTTCAAAAAGAAGTTCGGGCCCTTCGTCATAGTTTATACTGAAGATAAACATTTCAATAAATAATACTGACAATGTTCCAACGATATAAAAAATAAAAAAAATAGTAATAGCTTTTGGACATGAGTTTTCCTCAAGCCTAGATGCAGCGACTATTGTTAGTAGTGCTGCAAATAACCAAGTAAAACTAAAATAGTACTTAGTTTTCTGAAACAATTTACTCACAGAGTTTTTAAGAGCTTTATTTTTCTTATAATTCAACTCTGTATTTATGCCTTTCAGTTTAAATATTACGTAAGGTGTCAACACTATTATAACCAGTATATAAGCAAAAGATTTAGATATAATTAAAAATATATATGTAAAACTCGTGTTTATTTCTGTAAAGAGTACAGATATGACAGACGGTGCCACATCTTTTATTAGAATTGTCATTAAAAAAACTACAACGAATAGCGCTACCATTGTTATAGACACATTTAAAAAGGACATTTTTCTTTCCATCTTATTTTATTTTATTGGTTTACTGTCTAATACTTTATATCATATTTAGAAAAAAGTCAAATTCTATTTTTCTTCGCTATTTTGATTATTTTTTGTTAAAATAAAGATAATTATGAATCCAAAAGATCAGATAAAGCAAACAGTTTCTATTTTAGATGTTGTATCAACATATGTGAGACTTGAAAAAGCTGGCTCGCAATTTAAAGGTCGTTGCCCATTCCACAATGAAAAGTCTCCAAGTTTTTTTGTATCTCCAGATAGAGGAACATATCATTGTTTTGGTTGCTCTTCTCATGGAGATATATTTTCTTTTATAGAAAAAATGGAAAGCATTCCTTTTTATGAGGCACTTACTATTTTAGCCGATAGAGCAGGTATAAAACTCACTCAATACAAAAAAGAAGAAAAAGATAAAGAAAATAATCTTATAAATTTATTGCAAAAAGCAAATAGACATTATGAAAAAAATTTAGAAAATTCTCCTGAAGCAAAAATGTATTTAGCTGATAGAGGACTAGACTCAGATACAATAAAAAAGTTTAATATAGGATTTTCTGTTGGCGGAGAATCTAGTTGGAGAGATTTATTTATAGCACTTAGTAAAGAAGGTTTTTCACCAGAAGAAATGATAGCTGCAGGAGTAATTATAAAAAAAGAAAGTAATGAAGGCGATAAATATTTTGATAGATTTAGAGGTAGGATAATGTTTCCAATAAAAAATGTTTTTGGAAATGTCGTAGGATTTTCAGCTAGGATTTTACCAAAATTTGATGATGGTAAAAGTGGTAAATATATAAATTCACCAGAGACGGATATTTATCATAAAAGTAAAATACTTTTTGGATATGATATGGCAAAAAAGTCTATTGCAGAAAAAAGAGAAGTCATACTAGTAGAAGGACAAATGGATCTCATTATGAGCTATCAAGCAGGTATAGAAAATATTGTAGCAACTTCAGGTACTGCTGTGACTGATGAACATATAAAAATTATAAAAAGATTTGCAGATAAAGTACTTTTATCTTTTGATCAAGATGATGCAGGAGAAAAAGCTATGAAAAGATGCGCATTATTATCTTTATTTGGAGGACTTGATGTATTTATAATTCCAAAAAAAGATAATGTAAAAGATGTAGCAGATCTTGTAAAAGAATTTGGTGGAGAAATGTGGAAAGAACTTATTTTAAATAAAAAGCATATAATAGAATATTTTATAGATAATATATTTTCTAAAATAAAAGATGAAAGAGAAAGAGGAATAATAGTGAGAAAAGAAGTACTTTTATTTTTACGAGCTATAGAAAGTGATATAGATAGATCTTATTTTATAAGATATGTCGCAGATAAATTGAAAGCAAATGAAATTGATATCATAAATGACATGAAAAGAGTAAAAATAGAAGATAATTTATTAGAAAAAAAAGAAGAAGAAAATAAAATAGATGATATAAAAATTTCAAAAAAAGATAAGACAATAAGAGAAATTTTAGCTATTTTAAAATGGAAAGAAATAGAAGAAGATAAATTTATAAATAAATTTTTAAAAGATATAAATAAAGAAGAAAAAGATTATTTAGAAAATTTATATATTACAGATTTTGCTATATGCAAAGAAAATAAAATAGAAGAGATAATAGAGCAAGATATATTAAAAATAGAAAGAGAAATATCAAAAAATACTAATTATATAGAAAATAAAAAGAAATTTATTGATGAAATGCTTTTTGATCTCAGTAAAGCTTTTAAAATAGAGATTTTACAAGAAAAAATTAGATCTTTAGAAAATATAGAAAATACAGATACAGATGAAAATTTAAAAGAAATTAATATTATTTACAAAGAAATACACAATTTAAAAGCCTCAAAATTCTAAATATTTTAATCAAAATATACTTTTTTGCATCAAAAAGTGAATATACTCATTTCCTCTTGATTTTTATAGTGATTTTATGTTATAATCAATATTATTACTTTTTAGTTATTTATTAATATTAAGAACAATAGGTCAGAAATAATAAAATAAATTTATGCATTCACAAAATATAAACTTACCATCAAAGCCAAAAGTTATAAAAGAGGAGGGTAATAAGGGTATTTACGAGATAGATGGTCTATATCCAGGATATGGATATACTCTTGGAAATTCTATGAGAAGAATAATCATTTCTTCTATACCTGGTGCTGCTATCACATCTATTTCTATAGAAGGTGTAAAGCATGAGTTTTCTACAATAGAAGGTATAAAAGAAGATGTAATAGCAATTATTTTAAATTTAAAAGCTATACATTTTTCTTTATATTCTGATGAGCCACAAAAAATATCTTTAGAAATTAAAGGTCCAAAAATTGTGACAGCTGGAGATATAAAAACAAATTCAAATGTTGAAGTATTAAATAAAGATACATATATTTGTGAAGTCACAGGTAAAGTAGCATTTAATATGGAGATGACAATAGAAAAAGGAATTGGTTATATATCAAAAGAGCAAGTAGAAAAAGAAAGAACAGCCATTGGTGCAATATCACTTGATGCTGCTTTTACTCCAGTAAAAAGAGCGGGTTATGAAGTAGAAAATATGCGTGTCGGAGATAGAACAGATCATAATAGATTAAGATTGATTATAGAGACAAATGGTTCTATTTCACCTAGAGAAGTTTTAGAATATTCAATTGAAATAATGATAAAACAACTTCAAGCAGTTATAGGATTTAAAGAAAATATTGTAGAAGCTGAGACAGGTATGATGTCAGATAATATGCCTATAGTACTAGATACAGCAGATTCTCCAGCAAAAATAAAAATAGAAGAATTAGAATTTTCTACAAGAACAGAAAATGCATTAATTGCTGGTGGTGTAAAAACACTTGCAGGTCTTTTAAAGAAATCAGAATATGATTTAAAAGAAATGGGAGGCCTCGGAGATAAAGCAATAGAAGAGATAAAAGAATTATTAGAAGGCAAAGGACTTTCTCTTAAAAAAGAGAAAAAATAATACAGATTTGCAAAAAAACAAAAAAAAGTGTATAAATTATAGATAAAATCATGAAGCATCACAAAAATTTTAGAAAATTCGGGCGCGAAAAAAATCAAAGACTTTCATTTGTAAAAGGTCTTGCTATTAATCTTATTAGACATGGAAAAATAGAAACTACAGTAGCTAGGGCAAAAGAAATAAGACCTTTTGTTGAAAGACTTGTGACTTTAGCAAAAATAGATTCTGTATCAAGAAGAAGACTTGTATCAAGTAGAATTTTAAATCAAGAAGATGAGACAAAAAAACTTTTTACAGAATATGCTCCAAAATATAAAGATGTATTGGGTGGATATACTCGTATAGTAAAACTTGGACAAAGACTTGGGGACGGCTCAGCAATTGCTATAATAGAATTTATATAAAAATATGGAAAATAAAATAGAAACAAAAGAATATACAATAGATGCAGAAGGTAAATCTTTAGGTAGACTTTGTACTGAGATAGCTTCAATTCTTAATGCTAAAAATTCTACAAGTTTTGCTAAAAATATAGTAAAAGATGTAAAAGTAAAAGTTATAAATTCTAGTAAAGTAAAATTTACTGGCAATAAATTAAAAGAATCTATTCATAAAAGATATTCTGGTTATCCAGGAGGACAGAAAGTTCTTAATTTATCAATGGTTGCGGATAAAAAAGGTTTTGCTGAGATAATAAAACATGCTGTACAAGGTATGTTGCCAAAAAATAAATTGCAAGACAAGAGAATGAAAAATTTATCAATAGAAGAATAAGAAGAATAAAATATAATTAAAAAATTATGACAAAAGAGCAATATATAGAAGCTATAGGTAGAAGAAAGACTGCGACAGCTAGAGTGAGACTCACTCCATCAGCTAAGGCTTTATTTATAGTAAATGAAAAAGATGTACATGATTATTTTCCTACAACAGATCTTTTAAGTATAGTAAATTCTTCTTTCTCAAAAACTGAAATCAAAAATAAATATTCTATTACAGTAAAAGTATCAGGATCTGGTATACATTCTCAAGCTGAGGCTGTGAGACATGGTATCACAAGAGCTCTTGTAAAAGAGGATGAAGCTTTGAGATCTTCACTCAAAAAACTCGGTTTCTTAAAAAGAGATTCAAGAAAGAAAGAAAGAAAAAAGTTCGGTCTCAAAAAAGCTCGCAAGGGACCAACATGGTCAAAGAGATAGAAAAATATTTACAAATATTTCTCACAAAAACTACTCGAAAGAGTGGTTTTTGTTTTATTTGAAATACTTGACATACATTATTATATATTCTATACTTTGTGCAGTTATAAATTTTTAAATATATTTAAATATGATCACTACAGAAGAAATTAAATCAATGTCTTTAGCTTATTTACAATCTTTAATTGGATTAATAGAACAGGAGATTTTCAATAAGTCTCATCAACATTATTCTACAGAAAAGCTCCTTAAAATTGCGAGATCTAACAAAGTAAGTGATAAAGAAGCTCTCCATGCCTTCGATGTCCTTGCGACACGACAAGACTTAAATAGAGAACAAGTTTTACTTTTAAAGGAAGAAGCTGAATCTGATTTTGTAAAATATCAATGTGGAGAATGGTTAAGAGAATAATTAGTTAAAACTAATTACCTAAAATTTTTAAATAGTAATTACTTTAAATAATAATGTTCTTTGTTTTAAAAGGTTTTACATGTAATTTATACTAAACAAAAGAAATAAGTTACGAAAGACTGCTGAAAAAGCGGTTTTTTGTTTTATGTAAATAGACATACTTTATCTTAAAATCAAGTCTTTACAAATTGTCTTATTTAGTATATACTATATTTAGTAACAAATTTGAACATTTAAATAATATATATATTAACTTTTTTAAAAAACAAAAAATGAGAAAATTATTAGAAGTGACCTTGAGTGAAGTTATAACTTTTTTGTGGAAAGATTTTAACATTTCTGACTTAAAGGCCAAAATCGAAAGATTGCCTTCACCAGGAACGCGGGTTCCTATTGATTTTGTAGGCAAACAAAAAATTTTAATTTCGGTTGGTCTAACAATTAAGGATGCTAAAGATATTGAAAAATCAGTAAAGGAGTATATAGCCAGTCAAGGTTATACTTTTGTATCTTTTGTTAATATGCCACAAGAGGAAGAAGGGAATACTGTGTTTAGGTGCCAAGTGGAAAGCCTAGAGCCAAAATTACAGGCGGAAACTGTAAAAGTAAAGAGTTCAAAACCGGTTGGCCCAGATTTAAATCAGAGTATACTTGATTTTTTTAACGAAATTGAAGAAACTCCGGTCTATAAAGCCAGAGTAAAAACTTTATTGACAGATAAAGAAATGTTTGAAAAAAAGCTTAGCGATTTACTAAAATTGCAGGGTTTATTCAAGGTAAAAAATTTTGGTAAAAAGTCAGGAGAATTTCTTTTCTCAGAATTGAGGAAGAAAGGGATAAAGGTTGAAAAGTATCCTCTCTGGAAAGAGAAAAATAGAAAACAAATAGCTTAGTTATTTAATATCGTTTGAATAGGAACCGTAGTCGTTAGTGACTACGGTTTTTGTTTTGCCCTTAGATATTTTTTATGTTATAATTGTATTAACACTAAGGGTTGCTAAGAATTATTTTTTCTGATTATCTGATTTTATTTAGTGTTTTATTGCTCTTTTATTAGAGTGCTCGATTGTAAATTAATATTATATGCAAGATGAAGAATTAAAAAACGAAAATTTATTAGAAGAAAATGAAGATATAGAAAGTGATGATGTGATTTTTGAAGAATTGAATGCTGAAGGAGAGGTTATGAGTGAAAAAGAAAAACAAAAAATAGATAAAAATAAATTAAAAGAAAAATTTGAAGAAAAAATAGAAAGATTAGAAAAAGAAAGAGACGAATATCTTTCTGGTTGGCAAAGAGTGCAAGCTGATTATAAAAATCGTGAGCGTGAGATAGAAGAATATAAAAAAGATATTATAAAATTTGCAAATGCTAATTTTATAAAAGATTTACTTCCAGTTCTTGATGGATATGATATGGCTCGCAGCAATAAAGAAATGTGGGAGTCAGTAGAGGCAAATTGGAGAACAGGAATAGAATATTTATTTTCTCAATTATTAAAAATCTTGGAAAATAATGGAGTACAAATTTTTGGTGATATAGGTGATAAATACAATACTTCTTTACATGAAGCTGTGGAGACAGTAGATGTTGAAGAAAAAGAAAAAAATGATACAATTATAAATGTATTACAGAAAGGATATAAAATTGGCGATAAGCTACTCAGGGCGGCAAGAGTAAAAGTCGGACATTATAAATAAAATCAATCCTTAATACTTCCTTAAAATTTAGGGAAGGAGGAAGGGTTTAAGTAAATTATTAGTTTTTAAAAAATAAAAATGAATTTTTTCAAGTTAAACCACGCAAGTGAATACTTTCAAAAATTATTTTTGTTTTTTAAATTATTTTAAATTTTGAAATTATAAAAACATTAAAAAAATATGAGTAAAATTATTGGTATAGATTTAGGAACAACAAATTCAGCGGTGGCTATTATAGAAGCTGGTCATCCAAAAATAATAGAAAATGTAGAAGGCTATCGTACAACTCCTTCTGTTATTTCTTATACAAAAAACGGAGAAAGATCAGTAGGTGTGACAGCAAAAAGACAATCAGTGATAAATCCAGAAAATACAATTTATGGAGTAAAAAGATATATGGGTCACTCTTTTAAAGATAAAGAAGTACAAAATGATATAGGAAATGTAGCATACAAATTAAAAGAAGGTGAAAATGGTTCTGTACTTGTCACACTTTCTGGAAAAGATTATAGACCAGAAGAAGTTTCAGCTATGATTTTGCAAAAAATAAAAGCAGATGTAGAGTCAAAGCTCGGTGAAAAAATCACAGAAGCAGTCATCACTGTGCCAGCATATTTCAATGATACACAAAGACAAGCTACAGTCGACGCCGGTAAAATCGCAGGACTTGATGTAAAAAGAATTATTCCAGAGCCTACAGCCGCAGCGCTTGCATATGGATTCAATTCAAATAGAAATGAAAAACTTGCAGTATTTGATTTTGGAGGAGGAACTTTTGATATTTCTATTCTTGAAGTTGGAGACGGTGTAGTAGAGGTAAAATCTGTAGACGGAGACTCTCACTTAGGAGGCAGGGATATAGATCAAAAGATAATAAGATTTATTGCTGATAAATTTAAAGCAGAGACAGGCATAGATGTGACAAAAGACACACTTGCTCTTCAAAGAATTGATGAGTCTGCAGAAAAAGCAAAACATGAGCTTTCAACACAATCAGAATCAGAAATATTTTTACCATTTCTTGCAGCAGGACAAGATGGACCAAAAAATCTTCAAATGAAATTGACTCGCGCAGAATTGGAAAATATTGCTAGACCTTTTGTAGAAAGAACAATAGAAATCACAAAAAGAGCATTAGAAAATTCTCCATTTAAAAAAGAAGAAATACATGATGTTATACTCGTTGGCGGTCAAACAAGAATGCCTATGGTGATAGAAGCTGTTAAAAATCTTTTTGGTAAAGAACCAAATAGATCTATCAATCCAGATGAAGTGGTGGCGCTCGGTGCTGCTGTACAAGCTGGAGTACTTCAAGGAGATGTAAAAGATGTTTTACTTCTTGATGTTATACCTCTTTCACTTGGTATTGAGACAATGGGAAATGTTGCCACAAAACTTGTAGAGAAAAATACAACTATCCCTACACAAAGATCTCAAGTTTTTTCTACAGCTGCTGATAATCAAACTTCAGTAGAGATTCACATAGTGCAAGGTGAAAGACCCATGGCACAAGACAATAAATCTCTTGGTAGATTTATACTTGATGGTATTCCTCCTGCACCTCGTGGTATGCCACAAGTGGAAGTCACTTTTGATCTCGATGCAAATGGTATTTTAAATGTAAAAGCAAAAGATAAAACAAGTGGTAAAGAGCAATCTATAAGAATAGAAGCAAGCTCAGGGCTCACAGATGAAGATATAAAAAGAATGCAAAATGAAGCAGAAGCAAATGCAGAAATAGATAAAAAGAAAATGGAAATTGCAGAAGCAAAAAATCTTGCAGATCAGATGATACATACTTCTGAGAAGGCTCTTAAAGACGCTGAAGGTAAAATACCTGATGATATAAAAAATGAAGTCACACAAAAAAGAATTGATCTTACATCTATCAAAAATAGCCCTGAAAGCTCTCTAGAAGCCATAAAAAAGGCCACAGAAGAGCTTTCTGAGGTAATGATGAAGATTGGGGAAGCAATGAAAACTTCAAATGATCAGGCTCAAAATTCTAATACAGCTACAGAAAATCCTTCACAAGAGAATAATAGTGAAAATACAAATAATGAGACACAGAGCTAATTAAAGTTTTATAGAAATACAAATTAATTTTGTATTTCTAATAAGGTTTTGATTTTTTGCAAAAAGTTGTATAATTATATTATAAATATATGAAGTCAATAATTCAATTTAAGATAGAAAAAGGAGAAAAATACTATGTTGCTAGTGGTATAGATTTACCTATCATTACTCAAGCAAAAACACTTGATGAGTTGGCGAAAAATATTCGAGAAGCAACAGATCTACATTTACAAAACGCAGATTATAAGAAATTAAATTTTGTAAAAAGCCCTTCTATATTTTTGAGTTTTGAGCTTCCAAATTTAAAATATGCCTAAGCTTTTAAGATTAAAGTCAAAAGATATAATAAAAATATTTTTTGATTTTGGTTTCGAAATAATTTCTCAAAAAGGTAGTCATATAAAAATTTCAAGGAAATCAAAAATAGGTGATAGTCAATCTATGACAATACCAAATCATAAAGAAATGGATATTGGTACTATAAAAGCAATTTACAATCAAGCTTTAAAATATATTTCTGAAGAAGAACTTTATAAAAGATTTTATAAATAATTTAAATTTATTAAAATAAAATGTATGAAAGATAAATTGTCATTTAAGAGGGTAAAGCAAGATCAATATAAGATAATATTAGACTTAGAAAAATTAGTTTCTAATAATTATACATATTGTCCTACATTTAAAGAGGATGAAATAAAAGAAGAAATTAAAAATAATGAATCTTATATTATTTACAAAAATAAAGATTTAGTTGGTAGTATATCTTATTGTATAAAAAATAAAAAAGTATATATTTCAGATTTGATAGTGATACCTCCTTTTCAAGGATTGGGTATAGGTTCAAAAGCTATAGATTTTGTTCTAAAAAAGAATAAAAGTTTTAATAATATTTGGCTTGTGACACATCCACACAATTCTCCTGCTATTAAAATTTATTTATCAAAAGGATTTATCATAAAAGAGTGGAAAGATAATTATTTTAGAGATGGTCAACCAAGGCTTGTATTAGAAAAGAAAAATAAAATTTCTAAAAAAATTTAATTTTGATATAATAAAAATTATTATGAATAATACTTTAGAAATAATTCCAAATAAAAATATTAAATCTTTTGAAGAGATAAAACATTATACTGAATATGGTGCTGAGTATTGGCTTGCTAGAGAATTGATGGAGATATTAACTTATGAAAAATGGGAAAATTTTGAAAAAGTCTTAAAAAAAGCTATTCTATCTTGTGATACAACAGGAGCTGATAGCAGTCAAGAGTTTTTGCTGACGTCAGGAAAAACTATTGACAAAGGTGGAAGACCTGGCAAAGATTATATTTTGTCTCGTTTTGCTTGTTATTTGATAGCTCAAAATGGAGACCCAAATAAAAAAGCAATCGCAGATGCTCAGAGATATTTTGCTTCTCAGACTAGATTACAGGAATTGTATCAATTAGAAATAGAAGATAGAAAAAGAGTAATGTTAAGAGAAGAGATGAAAAGACATAATGCTCATTTAGCTAGTGCTGCAAAAAATGCTGGAGTTTTAGATAATTTTGATTATGCAATTTTTCAAAACTTTGGTTATAAAGGTCTTTATGGAGGTCTTGATATGAAAGAAATACATAATAGAAAGAAATTAAAGCTCACGGAAAAGATTTTAGATTTTATGAATAGTGAAGAATTGGCCGCAAATCTTTTTCGAGCTACTCAGACAGAAGCAAAATTAAAAAGAGAAAATATTAAAGGTAAAGATAAAGCAAATAAAGCACATTATGATATTGGTAAAGAAGTTAGAGAAACAATAAAAAAAATAGGTGGTACAATGCCAGAAAATTTAAAAACTCCGCAATCGCTTAAAAAAAGTATAACAAAGTTAAAAAAGATTGATAAGGCTAAAAACAAATTAAAATAAAAATTATGTCACAGAAAAATTATTATGAATTATTGGGAGTAACAAAGGGAGCTAGTAAAGAGGAAATAAAAAAAGCCTTTTATAAACTTGCAGCAAAATATCATCCAGATAAAAAAGGAGGTGATGAAGCTAAATTTAAAGAAGTAAATGAAGCATATCAAGTACTTTCAAATGATCAAAAGAGAAAAGAATATGATATGTATGGCCAGACATTTTCTGGTGCTGGAAGCCAAAATGGCGCTGGAGCAAGTGGATTTGGACAAGGCCAAGGATTTGGTGGTTTTGATTTTTCTGGATTCAATCAAGGAGACTTTCAAAATATGAATTTTGATTTTGAAGATTTGGGAGATATATTTGGAGATATATTTGGTGGAGGATTTTCTTCACATTCTAAAACAAAAAGAGGTAGAGACATGTCTCTTGAAATGGATATTAATTTTGAAGAATCTATTTTTGGAGTGGAGAGAAATGTATTGATTTCAAAAATATCAAAATGTAAAACTTGTGCTGGGTCTGGAGCTAAAGTTGGCACAAAGATGGAAACATGTAAAAAATGTAATGGAAAAGGAAAAATAAATGATATAAAAAGGACAATATTTGGTGCAATGCAATCTGTAAAATTATGTGATGATTGTCATGGGAAAGGGGAATCTCCAAAAGAAAAATGTAATATTTGTCATGGACAAGGTGTATTAAATACAAAAGAAGATATAAAAATAAATATACCAGCAGGTATAAATAGTGGAGAAGTTTTGAGAATGACAGGTATGGGTGAAGCTATTCAAAATGGTCAATCAGGAGATCTTTATGTAAAAATATTAGTAAAGGTACATAAAATATGGAAAAGGGAAGGACATAATCTTATTATCAATCAAGATATAAAATTATCTGATGCTATACTAGGAGCAAAATATACAATATCAGGCATAGATGGAAATATAGAAATAGATATACCAAAAGGTGCAAATCCAAATGATATTTTGATTGTAAAAGGTAGAGGAGTGCCTTTTGCAAATAATAAAAATAATAGAGGAGACGTACTTATAAATTTGAATATACAAATACCAAAGAAAATCTCAAAAAAATTAGAAGATTTTATAAAAGAATTAAAGAAAGAAGGTTTTTAAAATAGAAAAAATTAATTTTTATTTACAATATCAGCACCATTCATATAAAACACTATAAAGAGTAATATTATTATTACTAAGAGTATAAAAGTCACGACAAAATTTTTTTTGCCTTTATCTTCTTCTATAATAATATTATTAGAATTTATATTATTTGTATTGTGATCTAAATTTTGCAATTCCATAATAAAAATAATTTATATTATAATATTATTTTACCATAAATTTTTATATAAAATATTTATTTCAAAAAATACGCTTTTAGTGTATAATTTATAAATATAATTTGCCAGTTCGTCTAATGGTAGGACATATCCCTCTGGAGGATAGTATTGGGGTTCGAGTCCCTGACTGGCAGCAAATAATTTATTTTTTTAAAACAAAAAAGATCCATTCAGTATTTTACTAAATGAATCTAAAATAAGATAGTTAGAATTAGATACCCAATAACATTTGTAGCAAAGGTGCTACAAATAAAATATAAATATATTTTTAAATTAGGTATATTATCCCAACTGTATGATCCTTCCCGGTACCACAGTACTATAAGAAAAGAATCATAGGCAGTCATTATTACGAACAATAATAACTTTAGGCTAGAGGTTTTCTTCTTTTTGCTCTCTATTATTTTCCTTTCCTCTATCAAAAGAAAGTCCATTTTATTTAAATCATAGAATATGATCATAGATATAGTGAACAGAAAAGTAAAAATAACCATTAGAAAGAAAGTAAAAATCCCTTCTCCAAAAAACAAAAAGATTTGCCAAGACAGTAGCATCTTTATACCATTTATGGCTTTATATAGCGTTAACCCCATATAGCCGTCGGTATATATTTTTTTTTCTTTTTTTGCCATCTTTTCTTCTAGCATTTTCTATTTTTTATATTTACTAATATTATACTAACCTACTTTTTGATTTTATACAAGGTATAAATTGTCGATTATGTCAATATTACAAAAAAGCTTATTTATTATATACTTCTAATACGTTTAACATAATAACGCTAATCATATTTATGGACTTTGCAGGATATTCAATTTTACTATCTAGCGATCTAGGATCATCTTTGAGTTATATAATCATTTTTTTATTATCTATACTCGATACATTATTTCTTATAGGCACTATATTTCCAGGGGGCCTCATGGTCATGGTTCTTGGATTTTTGACAGTATTTACTGGTCTTGATTTATATATTTCTTTTTTTGTAGTATTTTGTGGAGGACTCATAGGGGATTTACTCACATATTATTTTGGTACTCATGGTACAAATTGGTTTAAATGTGAAAGTAAACTTTTAAAATTAGCATATTTAGAAAAAGGGCAAAAATTTTTTGAAAAATATGGAGACAAAAGTATTATATTAGGTAGATTTATGGGTGTAGTAAAAGCTGTGATACCTTTTGTGGCAGGACTTGTAAAAATGGATTTTAAAAAATTTGTTTATTTGAATATTGTATCTAGTATTTTATGGACATTTTTATATATATCAATAGGGCTTTTTATAGGAAAGACAGTACATAGTTTTTATATATCAAGAGAGATAAAATTTTTTATAATAGTATTACCTTTTGCACTTTTATTTGTTTGGTTGATTTTTGAATATAGAAATAAAATATTAAATTTATTTATTAAAAAATAAATTTAATATTTTACTATTACTTTTGTACCAAGCTCTGCCCAATTATAAAGTTTCTCTGCTTCTCCTGGACTCAAATTTACACATCCATGTGACCATTGCGATCCAAAATTGTCATGCCAATATGCTCCGTGTATTGCGGCTCCTTGAGCTGTAAAATACATTGTCCAAGGTACTCCAGGCAAATCATATTCATCATCAGATATGCCAGGAAGTGGTCCTTGCATATATCTACTAGGAGTCTTTTCAAATATACTAAAAGTACCTTTTGGTGTTGGTAAATCATCAAGCCCTGTAGAAATATTTATTTCCATAAATATTTCATCATTTTCATATGCATACAATTTTTGCTCACTAGTTTTTATTATTATTTCTTTATTAGTTTCATTTTTAGTACTATATCCTTTTGCATATTTACTTTTTTCACTTTCAATTATTTCTAAAAATTCAGAAGATATATACCATTCTTTTGCTGTTCTTTCTGGATATCTTACCCATTCATCAAATACTATATGATACCAATCTATTCCGTCAGAATTTATTATTTCTCCATCAGTTTTTAATACTATATTATTTCTTACACTTGCTATCACAGGGCAAGATATGCTTGGACAGGATCTGGCGCGTACACAAGAGCCTCCAAAATGCTCGCTGCAGCTATCTATTATCTTCACATACATTCCTGTCTCTTTTATTATATTTTGTTTTATTTCTTCTATTTTTATAATAGAAGTAGTAGTAGAAATATTTGTGTTTTCAGTTATTGTGTCAGTAGTAGAGCTAGAAAAATTATCTTTATTATAAGAATCATTATAATATCTAGAAGAATAGTTAGTAGAAAAATATTTATCTATAACAGGTAAAGTTTCTTTTAATAAAGTTTTTTTAATTAAATCTCCATTAGCAAGATAACTTATATAACCTAAAATTATAATGCCAAGTATAGATAACAATACTATATTAGCTATATAATATACAGATTTTTTCTTTTTTTCTTTTCTTTCTTTTTGTATAAAAGGTGTTTCCATTTTTTAATAATTAAATAATTTAAAAACATTATATCAAAAAATGTCTATTTTAAATAATATTTAAATAATAGGGGATAATTTGTAAAAGATAATTACTTTTTTATAAGTCTTCCAATTATAAAACCAATAAATAAAGTTAATATTGCTATTGCTGTTGTGATGATATTTGTTTTATTAAATAATTTATTTTCATTTTGTGTATTATCAATAATATTTTGATTAATATTTTGATTTGTAGAAGTTGATTGATTATTATTTATATCTTGCACATTATCATTTGCATATAAAGTCAATGTTTCTGGTATTAATGGTGAATCTTCTTTATAATAAGAATATCTAGAGTCTCTTTTTATTTTATCTAATTCTCCGACTATAAAAATAGATTCATTGACATATCCTCCTTCATAACAATTTCCTAGCCCAGATACAAGCATTACAATTTTTTTATCAAAACCAGGTATAGCATAACCAGCGAAAGTGAAAGGTTGATCTTTATAGCATCCAGATATAATTTGTTCTTTTATCTTTTTACCATTTTGATATATAGTGGCATTAAATGTGCTATGTGAATTAAATTCTGTATCATAAGTTGATTTTTCAGTTTTAATAAATTTTATATCTATAGTTATATTATTTTTATTAAGATCTATAGTAGATAAATATTTAAAATCATTTGTTATTTCAGATATTTTATTTGATATGTTTAATAAAGGTGTATTATAATCATAAGGTACTTTATTATTTTTATAATAGTCAGTAACTATTTTTTCGCCTTGTTCGCAAGAATATACTATTTCTTCTTTTTCGTCGATTAAAGATTTTTTAATAAGTTCTGGAGGACAACCTCTACCGCCATGATCAAATTTTGTATAATATACAGATTCATTTGCTTTGTTATATTTAAAAATTCCTATATAAGTTGGTCCACCAACGGTAGCATTTACTATATTTACATTTATAAATATGGTAAAAAATGAAAACAAAATAACAAGCACTTTTATATTTTTATTCATAGTTTTGTATAATTGATTATGTATTAATTATACAGCATAAACTGATTTTTGCTGCCAGAAGTGGAATCGAACCAATATTCACAGCTTCAAAGGCTGCTGTCCTACCATTAGACGATCTGGCAAAATTTATGTACAGTATTATAACAAAAAAACTGTATAAATACAAAGTTAAAATAATATAAAAATAAATTCTATGAATAATATCTTTTATATGTCAATTTTTTTATATTACGACATACAAAAAATTTTTTTCTAGTTGCATTTACATTTTAGTTTAGAGTATAATAGATAAATAATAAATTATTAATATTAATTATAAATTTTAGTTTCTTTTATTTTTTATTTAAATCAATTAATCACAAAATATATGTCATCAAATGAGAATTTAAATTTTACTGATAATAGAGAAGATAATCGCGAGAAAGTAATTAAATTAGAAATACCAGAAGAAATAAAAAATGAAATGGAAGATAAAATTCAAGATAAAAATCTTTCTTATGTATTAGATGTTTTAAAAAATAATAAATTTGATATTAGAGATAGTCAATATTTTCTAGATTTAGACAACAAACTTTCTCAAGCAGCATGTTGTCTTACATATAGAAATACAATAGAAAAAACAATACGAATGACAGCTTAAATTTACTGTGGATAACAAATACTAATTTTTAATTGATGTGATATTATACAAGTATATAAAACTATGGATGAAAATAACGAAATAGAAGACTCAGATTTGAATCTGGAAATAAAGAATATTTTAAATAAATCCAATTTGTCTTTTGATGAGACAAGAGCCTTTTTTGATGGATTACAATATCTTCCCGCAGATGATAAAAAGCAATTTATAGAAATATTAAAAGAAGATCCTGAATTGATTTATCCTCTTTATATAAATTTTAAAGCAAAATTAAAGCTTTTAGAAGAAGAAGAAAATTCTGGACGCTCTTGGGAAGAAATAGTAGAAAGTGAGGTGGCTGAACTTGAAAATTATTTAAATAGTAAAGGTAAAAAAATATAATTATTTTATTTATGTATCATTTAGCAAAAATATTTTTGATAATAGGGGGTATAAACTGGGGTTTGATAGGTATTGGTTTATTTTTAAAAAGAGATTTTAATTTTTTAGCTCTTTTATCTTCATTTTATCCAGATTTACCAGCAATACTTTATTGTGTGATAGGTGCTTTTGCAATATTTCTTATATTTAAAAGATCTTAGTTTATAAATATATTATGTCTTTACCTAAAATTTCAGATTTTGGACAGCCTGCAAAAAATTTTGTAAGAATAATCTTTTTGATTGTAATAATAACTATTTTTTATAGTATTTTTGATTTGGGAAAAGATTTTTTAGTTAAAAATGATTTTATAGCACAAAATAATATAAAAGAAAAAGAAGCTTTTTTAAATGAATTAAAATTTGATTTTAAAATAGTGAAAGTGATAGATGGTGATACTTTAGAAATAAAAAGATTAGATGGTGAAAAAATAGAAGGTGTAAATGATACATTAAAAGTGAGATTGATAGGAATAGATACTCCAGAGACAGTAGATCCTAGAAGACCTGTAGAATGTTTTGGTAAAGAGGCTAGTAATTATATGAAAGATTTAGCCTATGGAAAAGTCGCAGCCATTGATTTTGACCCCGCGCAAGCAAAATTTGATAAATATGGTAGATTACTTGCTTATGTTTTTGTAAAAAATTCTGGCACACCTCCAGATAATATTATTTTTATAAATGAAGAAATGATAAAAAATGGATATGCATATGAATATACTTATAATAGTATCCCTTATAAATATATGGAGCCATTTAAATTTTTTGAAAATGAAGCAAGAGCAAATTATATAGGATTGTGGTCTACAAACTCTTGCAATGGCCTAAAAACCCCCGTAGCGACACCTCCAAAAAAATAGTGTTATAATCTAATATATGAAAAATTTCTTTTCTATGATGTGGAAAATTGGTATAAGAGTATTGCTTGTATTATTTATTATTTGGCTTATATATTTTATTATAAATTTTATTTCACCAAAAACTTTTGATTTTCTTAGAAATAAAAAACCTGTAAATACGACAGAAAATTTTACACAAGAGCAAAATATACCATTTCGATATAGAATATATAATATGTTTTTTAAATCTAGAAGTCTTCCTCCGGAGCCTATAGAAGCAAAAAATTCTTCTAGTACAAATGATGGACCTAGAATAATAGGAAATAATATAAGAGATAAAAATAAATTGAGAGAAGATGATTTATATATTTATCCAAATAGTAGAAAAAATAATGTAGCTAAAAATTTTAGATTTGATGATATTTTAATAAAAGAGACAGGCAAAAATGTATTAAAAGATAATACAAAAATAACAGGACAAATAACAAGAGAATATCTCTCATCTTTATATTTTATGATAGATATTTATGATAAAGATGGAAATTTCTTATATTCTTTTCCAGCAAATGGAAGTTTTAATACTAAAGATGATAGGATATTTGATTTTTCAGCTATAAATAAAAATATTTATAATTATTATGATTATAAAGGGGATGGATTTATGGTGATATGGTCAGACAATCCTGTCGTAGAAAGTGTTTTGATAATAAATATTATTTTAGAATAATATTTATTATTTTCAACAATTAATCAATATCTAAAATATCTAATTGCTCATTTATTTCTTTCAATCTATTTTTAAGAAGCTCTAATTCATCAGATATTTTTCCCATTTCAATACCTATTTGTAAACTTTGTGGTGCAGAATTCAATCTTTCAAATTCTTCATTTAAGTTAGAATAACTATTTTCTTTATCTGTAATTTTTTTATCCAACTCTTCTTTTTTAAGTTTTAAATCTGAAATAATTTCTAATTTTTCTTTTTCATTTTTTAATTTCTCTATTTCTGAATCTATATCTTTACCAGTTTTAATAAAGTATAAAGCTTCTTTAGATAAAGATTCTAAATCTAATTTTCCAGAATTATGTTCATTTATCTCATCTTTTATACTTAAAAGCTCTTGATAAGAGAATTCTCTCACCAATTCTTTCTCTTCATGTTTTATTGTTGTATTTTTTGGTCCATTAGTTAAGTCAAAATTAATTCCAGGCATATATTTAAATATAAGATTTTATTTTAAGAGTTCATCTATAACTTCTTTTACCATAGAGCCATCTGCTGTATCTCCAAGCTCTTTCATCATCATACCTATAAATTGACCTTTTTTTGCGGGGTCTATAGTTTCATTACTTAATTTTTCAGAAACTCTTTTTATTATTTCATCTCGAGACATTGCTGTTGGTAAAAATTCTTCTATTACTTTTGCTTCAAACATTTCTCCTTCTGCTAGCTCAGGTCGTCCAGCATTTGTATATTGCTCTATAGAATCTTTTCTCTTTTTTAATTCTCTTTTTAATATTTTTACCACTTCTTCATCTGTTAGGGGAGTGTCAGATGCTTTTCCAGAAGCAATTCTAGCTTCAGATACCATTTCATTTGTAAATGCAGCAGACATCATACGAAGTAATCCAAGTCTTTCCATGTTTTTCTCCATCATTGCTTTTTTAAGTTCAGCTTTTATTTGTTCTTGCATAGATTTATTTTTTTATTTCAATTTTTAATGATTATTTATAAATTATATCATAAAATATACAAAGAATCATCTTAGATTTTTTATGTTATAATCTCTAAATATGGATACATTTTCTATGATTTTAATAGGGATAATGCTAGTTATTTTAATTATTTTGATAATTGTCATACTTATTTTTAATAAAAAATTAAATACTGAAAAAAGTGGAGAAGATATGATTATTCTCGCTGAGACTTTAAAAAATTTAAAAGATGATATAAAGACAGATATTCGTGAGACTAGACGCGAGCTCGATAATAAGATTTATACAGGGCAAAAAGATATGAATGAAAATGTTAAGTATCAATTTGAAGCCTCACAAAAATTAATAAATGATATTCATGAACATCTCGGAAAAGTAAATGAGAGCGTGATAGAAGTAAAAGAAGGTAGCAAGCAAGTAGTCTCTATGACAGAACAGCTTAGTAATCTTGAAAAAGTTCTCACAAATCAAAAGCAAAGAGGAAATTGGGGAGAAAGTTCTTTAGAGCTTATACTTTCAAATTTTTTACCAAATGGAGTTTATCAAATGCAATATCTTTATAAATCAGGAGAGCTGGTAGATGCTGTGATTTTTATAAAAGATAAAATACTTCCAATAGATTCAAAATTTTCAATAGATAATTATAGGAGATGTGTAGATGCTGATAATGAAGAAGATAAAAAGTTTTTTGCAGAAGAATTTCAAAAAGATATAAAAAAGAGAATAGAAGAAACAAAAAAATATATAGATGAAATAAAAGAAAATACTCTTCCTTTTGCTTTTATGTTTATACCAAGCGAGGCAATATATTATGATCTAAATGCTGGAGACAATGGAAATCTTAAAATAAATACTCAAAAACTTTTAAATTATGCTCAAGAAAAAAAAGTAATAGTAGTTTCTCCTACTTCTATTCTTGCATATTTGCATCTTGTCATCTCTGGTATCAAAGATAGTCAAATAGAAAAAAATGCTATTGAAATAAAAAAGAAAGTAGAAGAGCTTGGAAAACATATACAAAAATATGAAGAATATATGCAAAAGCTTGGAAACTCTTTAAATACTACAGTGAATCATTATAATGCTAGTTATAAAGAATTGAAAAAAATAGATAAAGATGTTTATAAAATCACAGACGGCGCAAATGATATGGCTGTAGAGCCAATATTACTTGATAAAGTAAATATGGATGAGGAATAGATATGAATTTAAAATTTTAAAATTTAATTAAAAAATTAAAAAATAAAAGATGAATAAAGGGATTAATTATAAATACTATTTTGAAAATAAAAAAATAACCAAACAAGGATTTGGTGTTTTAGGAAGAGGATTAGGGGTTGTAAAATTTTTACTAAAAAATGGTGCTGATTTATTGATTACAGATAATAAAGAAGAATCTTTTTTTATAGATCAAATAAATGAACTTAAAAAGTGGATGCAAAATAATGATATTGATGAACAAAGAATAAAATTTGTATTTGGAAAACATAGAGAAGAAGATTTTATAAATTGTGATTATATAGTGCAGGCAAGTGGTGTGGCAAAAGATAATATTTATTTAAAAAAAGCAAGAGAAAATAATATCCCTGTTTATCAGGAAAGTTCTTTATTTTTAAAAATAATAATGGATTTTAATAAGAATTTACAAGAAGAAAATAAAATAAAAATTATTACCATTACTGGTACAAGAGGAAAGACTACAACGACTTATCTTATTTATAATATATTAAAAGATTATTTTGAGAAAAAATTAAAACATAGAAAAATATATTTAGGTGGAAATGTGCAAGGAATTTCTACTATAGAACTTTTAGAAAAAATAAAAGAAAAAGATATTGTAGTCATGGAGACAGATTCTTGGCTAGCGCAAGGATTTGAATATATAGAATTTGCTCCCGATATTGCTGTGTTTACAAATCTTATGAGAGATCATATGAATTATTATAAAGATGATATGAGTGATTATTTTTCTGATAAAGCAAAAACTTTTTTATATCAAAATGAAAATAATATAATTATTGCAGAAGAAGGTTTAAGAGATTATTTAGATAAATATTTAAAATTAGAATTTAAAGATAAATATAATAATTTAAAATCTAAAAAGATATTTATAAATAAAGAAGATATTGAAAAAGATAAAGAAATTTTTGAAAGCGAATTAAAAGGAGAACATAATAGATTAAATATTTCTTTAGCTATAATGGTGGCAAAAGAATTAAATATAAGTATAGAAAATATAAAAGAAAGTATAAAAAGTTTTAAAGAAGTTGCTGGAAGACTGGAATTTGTAAAAGAAATAAACAAAGTCAAATATTATAATGATACAACTGCTACTACAGGTGAAGCGGTGATAGCTGCAATAAATGCTTTTGAAAAAGATAATAATCAAATTATTTTGATAACAGGAGGTAGAGATAAAGATCTAGAAATAGAAAATTATGTAAATAAAATAATTTTAGAAAAAGAAAATAAAAAAATAAAAAAGATTATTTTTTTAAATGATGAAACTACCACAGGCACGGCAAAGGTTTTAGAGAAAATGAAAGAAAAAGATTTTGAAGATTTTATTTTGTGTAAAAATCTAAAAGACGCAGTATCGATGGCAAAAGAAAATGCAAAAGAAAATGATATTATACTTTTTTCTCCAGGATTTGCTAGTTTTGGTATGTTTTTAAATGAATATGATAGAGGAGAAAAGTTTTTGAAATATATATAGTTTTTTTGATTTTATTTGCAAAAAAGTCTATTTTGTGATAATATTAATTCATTAAAAATACTAAAATTTATTAAAAATATTGAAATATATGACTAATTTTGCAGTTATTCAAACAGGGGGTAAACAATACAAAGTAGAAGCAGGGACTAAATTAAAGATTGAAAAGATAATTGGTGAATATAAAGTCGGAGATAAATTATCTTTTGAAAATGTTTTACTCACTGTAAATGGAGAAGATGTAAAAGTCGGAGAGCCTTTTGTGTCAGGAAAAAAAGTAGAAGCAGAGATAATTGATATTGCAAAACACAAGACTGTGGAAGTAGTAAAATATATGCCAAAGTCTCGCTATTTTAAAAAGAATGGTCATAGACAACCATATTTCGAAATAAAAGTATTATCTGTTTAATATTTAAAATATATTAAAATAAAAACTCTCAAATATTTGAGAGTTTTTATTTTATCCTCTATGATCAAATGCTTCTTTAAAAGTATTTTTATCTACATATTCTATATCTAGTCCGGTAGAAAGCCCTCTAGCCAAAGTAGACATTTTTACTTTTTCTATACCTACAATTTGAGATAAAGTCTTTTTGAGATAATTTATTGTGTTTTCTCCTTCATCTGTCGCTGGCATTGCAAATATAATTTCAGATATTTTTCCTTGCTCCGCTGAAGCATTTTGCGAAAGCGAGTTTTCTTCTTTTGTATCATTTTGTAAATTTGTATGAATCAAGTTTACAAGTTCTCTTATATTTATTATTTCACTTGGTTTTTCTGTGAGAAAGGGAAGTATATTTCCAAGTATAAAATATTTTCCATTATAAAATCCTGTTTTTTCTATTGCGTCTATATCAAGTTCTTTAACTACTATCATCAATTCTTTTTCATCTCTATTTTTATTATCACAAATATTACATAATTTGTTTTCTCTATTTTGTGATTTGCTAAATAGTGAAAGACATCTTTCACATATAGAAGAAGAGTCTTTTAAAAGCTCTATGTTTTTTATAAGTTCAGATTTATATTCACTTTTTTGACGAAGTAAAAAATATACAAATCTAGCAGCTTGCTTTGGACCAATTCCAGGAAATTTTAAAAATAATTCTTGAAGTTTTTCTGTAGGGTTCATAAAATATTACTAGTAAATAATACTATATTTTTAAGGTTTTTATAAGCCTTGACAAGTTGTGTATATATGATATACTATTATTAGTTTAAATCTTTAAAATATAAAGTCATGATTGAATTTTTGAAAGACATTTTAATTAGATCTTTTTTAGAAGGACCATTAGGGATTGTATGTGGCTTATTAGCCTGGATTCTTTTATTGTTTTTGTTAACATTAATTGTTTTTGGAGTATTATATTTATTAGATTACTCTTTTAGACCAGTGATAGAAGGTTTAGGAATGGTAATCTCAAAAACATTCATTCCAGAACACAATGAAACCACTTGGGTATATAATCTTACATTAAAATGTAGCACTCCACAGACAACACATTATCCCGATGAATGGAAACTACAAATCAAAGTATACGATTCAGAAGGCGATATATCAGTTTCAGAAAATATATATAAGAGAGTAAAAAATGGTGATAGTTTAAAAGTAAAATACTCTTATGGTAGAATTTTTGGAACTTTGTATATTAAAGAAGTACTTTGAGCAGAAAGTTGTGATTTTTTATATGTGTAAAAGCATATAGAGATCACAACTTTTTTATTTTATAAATTAAGAATCAGTATCTAAATTTTAAAAATCATCGGGGATGTCTATTTTTGGCATTTCAAAATCACCAAATTCATTTTTTTAAATAACAAAAAATTAGATAATTTTATACTTGACAATATCTTTTTTATAGTTTAGTATATATTCAGATTTTAATTAAATTTCAAAACAAAAAATAAATTTTATAAAATGAAAAAGTTCGTTGTAATAATGATTTTATTGAGTATCATCTCAATTAGTCAAGAGCCTAAAGCTCAACAGAGACCTGGTAGCTATTTTGCTACAGAAAATGGTGTATTTCAAAGAGAAGACACTGTAAACATAGTAGTCTTTGAGACTACTCCCGAGGCTGCAAAGTATCAGTTAGAAATAATGAGACTGATCAAAGAAGATCTTGATACTGTGAGAGTTGATTTTGAAGAAGTGAAGGCTTTAGAGTGGAAATCTTTTACAAGAGTAATTTTGCAAAAGAAAAGTAATGGAATTATTTTTTTAAATAAAGATAGAGTTATAGATTATGCTCCAGTAGTAAAAATAGATTTAAAAACGAAAGATAATTATTTTTTTATTTTTCTTTTAATATCTATTTCTCTATTGATAATCAGCTTTTTTTTATTTAAATTAGTAAAGAAAAAAATATTTATATCATTTATCCTTCTACTTTTTTCTTTTTGCACCTTTTTTATTCTCGGTGTAGCTAGTGTGACAGCTGCCATAGCAGTTATTTCTGCTTTTACAGCATCTTTTACTATTGTATTTTATCTACTTGCAATGAGTACATTATTATATATATCCTTAAATAAGGGTAATAATGATACTGTGGTTTTGATTTTCATTTCTATAATCTTGGCAGCATTCTCATTTGTCTCTGGATTATTTTTCTTTTAGAAGAAAAATAATTAATTTATAGCCTCTACGAAAGTAGGGGTTTCTTTTTTTAAAAATCATCTGGTATGTCAATTTTTGGCATTTCAAAATCACCAAATTCATTTTTTTCAATAGATAGAAATGATGTCTTTTTATTATCAAAGTAAAGCTCTACAAGACCTGTAGGACCATTTCTATGTTTTTCTATTAATATTTCTACAATATTTTTTCTTTCACTTTTTTCATCATGTTTCTCTTTATCATCTCTATGTATAAACATCACAATGTCAGCATCTTGCTCTATAGATCCTGAGTCACGAAGATCTGATAGGCGAGGCCTGCCTCCACGAGCTTCTACAGCACGAGAAAGCTGGGAAAGCGCTATCACAGGTACATCAAATTCTTTTGCCAATCCTTTGAGTGATCTAGATATTTCAGTCACTTGATTTACCATATTTTCATATACTCTTGATGTGCCCATTAATTGCAAATAGTCTACTACTACAAGACCAACTGGTTTATCATGATTTAATTTTCGAAGCACACTTCTCATATTCATCACAGTATTTGCAGGTTTATCATCAATAAAAATAGGCGCTTGCATGAGTTTATGCATACCTTCTTGAAGTCTTTCTATTTCTTCTTCCATATTTAATTTTCCAGTACGAAGTTTCCATCCATCTACTTGTGCTTCTGCAGATAGCATTCTATCTACTAGCTGTTGTTTACTCATTTCAAGAGAAAATACTACTGTTGGTATATTTAATTTTACTCCTGCATGACGCGCTATATCAAGAGCAAAAGATGTTTTACCTACAGATGGACGAGCAGCGAGTATTATGAGGTCAGACTTTTGAAATCCAGAAAGTTTATTATCAAGATCTTTGAATCCACTAGACACACCTCTCACTTCATTTTGATTTTCAGCTAAATGTATAAAGCGAGAAATTGTCTCATCTCCCATATCTTTCATAGATACTACTTCACTTTTATTATTTTCATTTGAAGTTATTTCAAAAATCTTTTTTTCAGCTTGCTCTAAAATATTTTCAAGTTCTTCTTCTTCTCTAAAAGCTATTTCTCCAATATGACTACCAGCTATTATGAGTTTTCTTAAAGTAGATTTTTTCTTTACTATTTCAGCATAATAAATAATATTCGCAGCAGATCCCACAAGTCCAAGTAAAGAAGAAAGATAATCTGTACCACCAATTTGTTCTAAATCTTTTTTTGCACGCAATTTTGCAGATACAGTCAAAAGATCTACAGGCTCCTTTCTATTTATAAGTTCTACAATAGTATCAAAAATAATTTTATGTTTTTCAGAATAAAAATCATTTCTGTTTATTATATGTGCTATTTCAAAAAAAGAATCTGGTACTAATAGTAGTGAACCAAGCAATGCTTTTTCTGTTTCAAGATCTTGTGGGGGAATGCGAAGTGAAGAAAGCTCATCAAAAGGTGAGGGGATATTTTTATTTTGAAAATTATTTTTAGAAAAATCATTTCTGTTTTTCTTTCTAGTACTCTGTTCTTCTTGTTTAGCAAAATCTTGTGATGTTAACATATTTTTAAAAATAAATTATACCTCTTTTGTAATAGTATTAATCATAACAAAGTTGATGCTATTGATACTAATGGCTTTATATGTTAAATACTGTGATTTATGTGGATAAATAAATCATCTTGACAAGTAATATAGTTTATGCTAGCCTAATGATATTAGTTCTTTAAAATCAATCACTAAAAACAAATAAAATAACAATTTAAATTTTAAATCTTTAAAAAATGGAAAAATTAAAAAAAATCTGGTCTTGGATTTTGAGTCATAAAATCTGGACTTTAATTATTATTTTTGCAATCCTCTTTGGAAGTGTCGGATATAAATCCGACACAGTTTCAGTCTCTCTTTTTGGTAGAGATACCAAAGGTGAAGCAATCGCATTGCTGCCTGTGTATACAGAGGCAGCTAATATTTATGGTTTCTTAAGTGCGATTAATTGCACCGCGACAGAAAGAAATTTAGTATCAGTTTTTGGAGTTGCAGTTGGAAAGGCAAAAAAAAATATTATTTCTGTTATTGGTATTTCTATCGGAAAGGCCAGTGAAAAAATTGTCTCCTTTATTGGTATTTCTATCGGAGATGCGGGTGAAGACATTCTTTCCGGATTTGGTGTCTCAATTGGAAAGGCTAAAAAAGATATATACTCTGGAGTAGGCATCGCTGTTGGTAAAGCTGATAATAAAATTGAGTCACTTCTTGGTTTGGCCGTTGGAAATTCTATTCGTTTGAAAGGTTTAGTTGCAGTCAGGGCCGATCCTTGGCCAGACTGTGTATCCATTTTTTGGATACCAATTAAAAAATAAAATAAAATAAAATGATCTTTGACTGAAATAAAAAAGCTGTAGCTTATAAACTACAGCTTTTTGTTTTGTATTTTTTTAATTTATTTTTATATTCTATCAAGTCCTAAGCCGAGATATTTATCCATTTTTAATATTAAAATATATTTTTCATCAGCATTTATTTTTTTATCATTTATTATAGACCAAAGAGTAGCAAGAGCTACACTTGTATTCAAATCATCATTCATAGCAGATATAAATTTGTCTAGATAATTTTTAACCCCTTCAGTCTCGCTTTGCTCGCCAGCTTCCCCGTGGGAAGCAACACCTTCGTCTGGAGTATTTGCATTTATTCCCCCTTCGGGGGCTAGGGGGACTGTATTTGCATTTTCTTCCTCTCCTTCCGAGAGGGCTCCAGTGAGGTCAGATTTTATTTTGACTGTTTGTTTCAAAAGTTTTTGATATGCATTGTCGGCTGCCTCTAGTGAATCCCAAGAAAATTTTAATTCTTTTCTATAATGTGTCATGAGTAATAAATATTTATAAGACAGAGGATTTATATTTTTTTCCTTTAAACTATTTAATCTCAAAAATTCTCCATCACTTTTACTCATTTTCCCTTTATCAGCATTTAAAAAATTCACATGCATCCAATAATTTACAAATTTGGTATTTTGCATTTCCTCCCTTTCCTTTGGAAAGGGGCTGGGGGATAGGACTGTATTTGTATTTTCTCCCTCTCCTTCCGAGAGGGCTCCGGTGAGGTCGGGCATTGAACATTCACTTTGTGCTATTTCATTTGTATGATGTACAGGAAGTAAATCTATTCCACCTGTATGTATATCTATATGATCGCTAAGCACAGCGCGAATCATAGCGCTACACTCAATATGCCAGCCAGGGAATCCAATACCCCATGGACTTTCCCATTCCATTTGTCTTCTACCCTCTCCTTTGGTGAGGGACAGGGAGGGGGTTGGACTAAATTTCCATAAAGCAAAATCTGTTTTATTTTTCTTTTTATTATTTTCAT
>CAZYMY010000002.1:0-14990 GCA_964648875.1 uncultured Candidatus Saccharibacteria bacterium
ACAGAAGAAGATTTTAAAAATAATGATAAGACAAAATATATTTTTCCGTCTTATGAGGAGCTCTTAAAAAAAGAAGAAGAGGCAAATTTACTTTTGCATGATATTGAAATGAAAGAAATAGCAGAAGAAGAATTAAAAGATGTTAATGAACAAAAAGAAAAAATGTGGCAAGAAATGTCTCAAATATTAGAGAAAGATAAAGAGGAAGAAGAAAAGCCAAAAGCTATGATTCTTGAAATAGCGGCTGGAGCAGGCGGAGATGAATCATCACTTTTTGCTGCAGAGCTAGCAAATATGTATCAAAATTTTGCATTAAAAAATAGATGTAGTTTTGAAAAATTAGATGAATCAGTATCCGATGTAGGTGGATATAAAGATGTTTCTTTTGAAATAAAAGGACAGACTGCATGGGATAATTTTAAATATGAGATGGGAGTGCATAGAGTTCAGCGTGTGCCAGATACAGAAAAAAATGGCAGAGTACATACTTCTACTGTAGTAGTTTCTGTCATGCCTATTAGAAAAATAAAAAAGATTACTATCAATCCTGCTGATATAGAAATGGAGACAAGCCGCTCAGGTGGAGCAGGTGGACAAAATGTAAATAAAGTAGAGACGGCAGTCAGACTTATTCACAAGGCGACAGGCATAGCTGTAAAATGTACAATAGAGAGAAGTCAGCTTAAAAATAGAGAACGCGCAATGGAGATGCTTCAAGCGAGACTTGATCAAATGGAAGAAGAAAAATTTAATAAAGAGAATGTAGATGCAAAAAGAGAGCAGGTCGGTACAGGGGATAGAAGTGAAAAGATTAGAACTTATAATTTTCCTCAAGATAGGATTACAGATCATAGAATAAAAGAATCTTGGCATGGTATATCAAAAATAATGCTTGGTGAAATGGACATTATTGTTGAAGCTCTCAAAAATTTTAAAGGAGAATTTGGAAGCGATGAAGAGGAATAATTTGCTATAATATATATATGAAAATACTTGTAGTAGAAGATAATGTAAAATTAAACGATGGTATAAAAATATATCTTGAAGAAAATGGATTTGAAGTCGATACTGCTTTTAATGGTGTACAAGCATTGTCAAAAGTAAAAGATTTACAAAAAGATAATTTAGAATATGATGTGATAATTTTAGATAGGATGATGCCACTCAAGGATGGTATAGAAACTTTAAGAGAAATAAAAAATCTAGGTATAGAAAGTGGAATAATAATTTTGACAGCAAAAGATACTGTGGAAGATAAAGTTTTTGGTCTAGCTGCAGGAGCAGATGATTATATGGTAAAACCTTTTAATGTAAAAGAGTTGATAGCGAGGATACATTCTCTATACAGAAGAGATATGCAGAAAAGAGATATTTCTAAAATGTCTAGAAATATGATGCAAAATAATATTATAAATAATACGGATAAAGATAACTCTATAAAAGACAATTATAATTTTAATTTCGATTTAAATTCTGGAGAAATAATAGTAGAAAAGAATGGAGAAAATAAAAATATAATTTCTCTTACAAATAAAGAAGCGAATATATTTAAAATATTACTTGATGCAAATGCAAATCCGGTAAGTAAAGAAGATATTTTAAAGATTATATGGAGAGAGTCTGACACGCCAAGCTCTAGATTTGTAGATGTACATGTACACAATTTAAGAAATAAGCTTTTAGAAAATAATTTTTCTGGTCGTATAGAAACTGTTAGAAATCTTGGTTATAAATTACTTTTCAATTAATCAAATGAAAATATTTTCAAAAAAAAATCTATTTGCTTTTACAAGATTAAAACTTGATATTATAGCTTCTATATTTGTATTTTTTATTTTATTTTCTTTTTCATATGTAGTATATAATTTATTGACTCAAGATCTTATATATCAGATTTCTCCAGTTTTTAAAAATACTGAGATAGCATCTTTTGTAAATGCTGACACATTGTTTAATGATTTTAAAAATCAAACACTTTTTTTGTTGATAGTATCTGATATTATCATATTTATAATTTCTCTTATATTCTTTGATAGAATGGTAAAAAAGATGTTGCAGCCTATAGAATATTTATCAAAAATACAAGAAAAATTTGCTTCAAATATTTCCCATGAGCTTCGTACACCATTATCAATCATGAATATGAGAGGGGAGATATTGCTTAGTAAAATAGAAAAAGAAGAAGAAAGAGAAAAATCCACAGAAAGTGAAACTTTTATTTCTGAGACAAAAAATGGAGTAAATGTAATTTTAAAAGAGATAGACAGTATAACAGGTCTCATTGATGATTTACTTTTTGAAGCTAGAATAAAATATTCAGAAAATAAAATAGAACACATAAATATAGACACATTAGAAAAAATTTTAAATAAAATATATGATCATCAAAAAAGTTTAAAAGAAGAAAATGTTATTTTTTCTGTAATATTAGAAGATATTATCAATACTCATTTTGTAAAAGCGAACCCAATTCACTTTGAAAGAATATTCAATAATCTTTTATCTAATAGTTTTAAATTTACTAATATGGGGGAAGTAAAAGTAATTTTTAGTAAATATAAATATAAGAAAAATAATTATTTAAAATTATCTTTTATAGATACAGGTATAGGTATAAATAAATCTGAAATATCAAAAGTGGGCGATAGATTTTATAGAGGAAAACAAATAGAAAATGAAATTTCAGGTACAGGTATAGGTCTTTCTATAGTAAAAGATATTGTAAAAGATAATAATTGGAATCTTAAAATAAAAAGTGAAGAAGGATTTGGTACTGAGATAATAATAGATAAAATATCTTTGTATTAGATAATTTTTATATTATATAGTGTTTTGTTTGTGTTATAATTTTATTATGAAAAAAGTAGCTATAAATGGGTTTGGTAGAATTGGTAGAGCTTTTTTAAAGCTTGCCATCACAAGCCAAGACTCTTTAAAAGATTTGGATATAAATGTGATAAACGATCTAGGTGATATAGAAAATATCATTTATCTTTTAAAATATGACTCTGTATATAAAAATAGAATATTTAAAAAAATAGAAAGTAAAATCATAAATGAAGAAGAAAAATATATTTCTATAGAGCTATTTGATGGTTATAAAAAAGATATTAGATATATTTCAGTAAAAGATGCTGATAGTTTTATAAATAAAAAAATCTGGGAAAATCTTGGAATAGATATAGTTGTAGAATGTACAGGGCTTTTTACAAGTGCAGATAAATCACATTTTCATATTGAGTCTGGAGCAAAGAGAGTCATAGTATCAGCTCCTACAAAAGATGATAAAAATAGTATGTATAGAAGTGAGACTGTACTCATGTCTATAAATGAAGAAAAATTGAAAGACTCTCTTATCACAAGCAATGCATCTTGTACTACAAATGCGTCTTCACCGATAATAGCTATACTCGATGAGGCTATAGGTATAGAAAAGGCAATATTAAACACTGTACATTCATATACAGCGAGTCAGTCCTTAGTAGACGGCCCAAATAAAAAAGATTGGAGAGAGGGAAGATCTGCCGCACAAAATATCGTACCAAGCTCTACAGGGGCTGCAATATCTGTCACAAAAGCTATCACAAGTTTAGAAAATAAATTTGATGGTATTTCTATTCGTGTACCTAGTGTAGCTGGAAGTATAGTAGATATTACTTTCATAGCAAAGAGAAATACAAATAAAGAAGAGATAAATAGAATATTAAAAAATGCATCATTAGAAAAAAGATGGCAAAATATTTTTGCTATATCAGAAGAAGAATTGGTATCTACAGATATTCAAGGGTTGAGATATGCTTCTATTGCTGATTTAAAAATGACAAAAGTAGTAGATGGAAATTTGGTGAAAGTACTTGCTTGGTATGATAATGAAGTCGGATATACAAATACTCTTTTATCACATGTCATAAAAGTATCAAAAATAATCTAGATCAATTAAGATCTAGATTATTTTTTTTATTTTATTTTTTTATTATTATATTTCACAAGCACCAGATACGCAAGCAAATTCTTTTGCTCCTGTAGTATTGTCTCCTACTTCATATTGTGATAATTTTGAAAAGTCTAATTTTCCTAAAGCTTTTAATCTTTTTTCATATTCTTCTTTATTGATTTCTTCATAAGGTGCCAATTGATACACATGCTCTGATCTTGGTAAAAATGAAAGTCCACCTACATAATCCCAATTTTCATATACAAAATTACCAACTGCCAGCCATTCATCTGGACCTACATATATTGTGACAGAAGGATTGTGTTCTACAAAATGTTCTTTCAATCTTTTCCATTCTTTTATAAGATCAAGCGCAGAAACATTGTCTTTAAATACAGCGTTCGCAGGAGCTTTTATAGGGAATTCAAATACAAAAGTATTTGCAGTCTCAGCATTTTGTCCAACTTCAGGAAAACATGGCACACCTTGATCTTTTACAAGTTTTAATAATGGATCTGTGCTAGATATTCTGACTCTTCTTATAAAATATGGGGCATACCATGGATGCATACCAGATCCTACTCCGAGTAGCTGTCCTGAGTTACCATGTGGCTTTACACAAGTGATAGCAGTAGACTCATTTATCTCTAATCTTTTTGCATATTTTTTATTTACTGAAATAGCATGAGATTTTAATGTTTCCAACACTTTGTCATCTCTGACTATTTTATTATCATAATATCCTGTAAGAGATACTCCAAGCAATCTTTCTTCATCACAATTTTCTTTCCATTTTTTAGACAAATATCCAAAATTTGTAAGTGTTGATTGATATGTGCCTAATATAGTAGCCAAAGCCATTTTTCTTTTTAAAGAATTTATATCATCATTTGGGCGAATCACTATACTTGTGAGATTACAAAATTGTTTTGATCTTAAATATATTTCTCCACAAGGATTTACTCCAATTTGTTTTTCATTTTTTACCGCTTCCCATCTTCTTTTTGGAAGTTGTCTTTCAAGTCCGCCACGATTGAATATTCCTCTTTCACCAGATCTAGATTTTACTAAAGCTGTCCATTCTTCTAAAAATTCTTCTGCTGAAGGTTTTATATTGTATACTGCAGAATTGTTTGCCATACTTCTTTGTATATCTGTCAGATAAAATTGTCCACTTTTTGCATCTCTTACTTCTGTATCATCAAGTTCTGACAATGATATAAGAGCGCTTCTTCTCACTCCACCAGCTACCACTATCAAACCTATTTTACATATTATGTCATGCATATCTAGATTTGATAATCTGCGACCTTGTTTAGATAAAATTTTATTTTTAGCAAAATCCATCAATTCTATTAAAGGTTGTGGACCCGATGCTCTACCACCAGCAGTTTCAAGTCTTGCTCCAGATGGTCTTATTTGTGAATAATCAAATTTTATATCTCCTCCATCAAACCATGTCTTTAATCCAAGTACAAATGCGTCTGCCCAACCTTCTTTACTATCATCTACTATGTGCGTTTTTATTTTTTCACCAGTTTGTTTTTTTATTTGTGGAAATTGTTGTACATTTTCCCATTCTACAGCAAATCCGAGTCCTGCTCCACACATTGATATATACATTATTTCTCCAAGATCTTGAAAACATGTTGGTGCTAAATAGGAACAATTATATGCCCATACATTAGAATTTCTACAAGCTTTTCCCGAAGACCAAAGCAATCTCATAGAAGGACAAATATCTTGATTTAATATTGCTTCTCTCAAATCTTTATATTCTTTTTTTGTAAATTTGTCACCGAGATTTTCTTTCATAAAAGACATATATCTATCTATTGCCTCTACCCAAGTTTCTCTTCTACCCAATTCTGGTACCCATCTAGAATAAAATTGATAAAATATATATTCTGAATATGAGCTAGAAAAATATTTACTACTTTCTTCCACTGCTTTTTTTACCTCTTCACTTATTATTGGTTGTGATGCGCGAAGTTCTGCATGTTTACTACGATATAAAATATATTCTTTTGCTGTCTCAGGAAGATTTTCTTCCATTAATTTTTTTTCTACAATATCTTGTATTATCTCTACATTTGGTATAAATTTTTTTGTTTTATTTTTACTTTTTTCTAAAAGTAATTCATCCATTACTTTATACATTATCTTTTCCGCATATTCTTCTTTGGTTTCTTTTGTTTGTAATATTGCTTTTGTGATAGCATTTTTAATTTTTTCTTGATCAAAAGGGACAATTTTCCCATCTCTTTTTATTATTTCTTTCAATGAAGAATACTTTTCATTTTTTTTCATAAGGTTATATTTTGTATTAAAAAACGATAATGGTAATTTGTATTAATTTTTAAAAATTAATTAAAAATTAATAATTGTAATAAAATAAAAAAACTAAAAATAAATAATATATTTTTATCTTTGTATTTTAACATTAAAAAAGGGTACTGCCGTAGGGAGGCTTTTTTTCGTATATAAAAATATCTAAAAAATGAGATAAATTAGACAAATAAAGAAAATGTGAGTTAATAAGCTAAATAAAATCTAATCTTTTTATATTTTAGTTTTATCCACAGCGTTTTTCTTTTAAAATGTAAAAATATAGCCACTTTACAAATCTCTTTTTATTTGGTATTATGAATTTAGTCGAACCATAAATTTTTATGCCATGAAGAAGATATTTAATTTTCTCTATGAAATTTTTGATTTTTTATTTTTTTTCTGCACCAGAAGACTCTGCAGAGAAGTCCCTGAAAAAAGACAAAAGCGTATCGTGCCAAAAAAGATGAAAAATTTTGGAAATCTTTTTGATAATTTTGAAGTCATAATATATTGATAATAAAATTATTAGAAAGATTTTCTAGCCCCGCTTACAGTGGGGTATTTTTTTTGGTATAATAAAAGTATAAAAATTATATGAAAATTTATTTAGCAACAGACCATGCAGGATATGAGATGAAAGAATCTATAAAATTATTTTTGGAAATTGAAAAAGAAGATTTACAAAAAGATTTAGAAAAAAATGGTAAAGTAATTCAAGATATAGAAATTGTAGATTTTGGTGCATATGAATTTAATGAAACTGATGATTATCCAAAATTTATTTCAGTATGTGCCGGAGCTATATCATCTGATATTTATACAGGAAAGAAAAATAATCTTGCAATAGTATTTGGAGGCTCTGGAGAAGGTGAGGCTATGATAGCAGATAAATATAAAGGTGTGAGAGCTGGAGTAGTAAATAGTGAAAATATTGAAATAGTAAAACTTTTGCGAGAGCATAATGATGCAAATATATTATCTATAGGTGCAAGATTTGTAAGTGAAGATTTTGCAAAACAAGCAGTAAAAGTTTTTATACTTACAAATTTTATAGAAAAAGATGAAAATGGAAATGATACAAGACATGAAAGAAGAATAGATGAAATAGAAGAGATAGAAGAAAATATAAATACAAAAGTCACAAAAGAAGAACTTGAAGAGCTAGACATGCTAGCAAGTATGAGAAATAGAGTGGAGGATAATTAAAATAAATTTATGAATGGACCAAAATCTAATATATAAATCATGATATGATATTTATGATATGAAAGATTTTAGTAATTGGAATGATTTAAAGAAAAAGATTAATGATAAAGACATAGATAAACTTTTTGTATTGCCAAGAGAAATTTGGTGGGGCTCTTTGGGAGTAAATATAGGAGTAGAAATAGATGGAAAAGGGGAAGATTTTGAAAGGCCAATTTTGATTTTTATAAAATATGGAGGATCTATGGCTTTTGCTTTACCTATAACTTCTGCAATTCCAAATCCTAAAAATAAAAATTATTATTTTGAATTTCAATTTAAAAATAAAAAAAGTTTTGTATGTCTTACACAAGGCAGAACTATTGATATTAGAAGACTAAATAGAAAGATAGGCACTTTAGAAGAAATTTTTTTTAAAGAAATAGAAAAAAATTTTCTTGAAATAAATAATACGAAATCCCGCTTTCGCGGGATTTCTCGGAGGCCTCAGCCCTAATTAATTTAAGTATAACAAATCATAATAAAAAGTCAAGAATATTTATGCAAATAATTCCATCCATATTAGAAAAAGATTTTGATAGCTTGAGAGAAAAGCTGGAATTTCTTTCAAATGCTAAACAAAAATACAATTTAGATTTTAATTTGGTGCAAATAGATTTTTGCGATGGTATATTTGTAGAAAATAAGACTTGGTTGCCAGATGATATTATTGATGATAAACAGATTGATAAATTTTTTTCTTTTACAAAATCTTTTGATATAGAATATCATCTAATGTGTAAAGATCAATACAAATATTTTTTATTAGCTGAAAAATTAAATGCAAAAAAAGTGATTGTACATATTGATGAGATTCTTGATAATGGTATTTTAGATAAAATAATAGAAAAAGCAAAAGAAAGATTAACAAAGATTATAATTTGCGGGAGACTAGATTTCTTAGAGAAAAATATAAATAAAATAATTTCTATTTTGATGAATAATAATAGTTTAGAATTGCAAATAATGGGAATAAGAGAAATAGGCGTGCAGGGAGCAGATTTTGATGAAAAATGTATAGATATAATAAAGAATTTTAGAAAGCTTTTTAATGAAAAAGAACTTTCTATACAAATAGATGGCTCTATAAATGAAGACACTATAAAATATATAAAGCCATTAAATGTAAATAAAGTAGTAATAGGGTCATATTTTTTGAAAGATTTGGATGAAAGTGTATTTGTGTATAAATTTAAAAAGATAAAGCAACAAACTTTTTGACATGCTTTTTGTGATATAATTTATAATTATGAAAAGTCTTAGCTCTGATGAAATAAATGCTTTAAATACTATTAGTCAAGATGTTTCTCTTACAATTGAAAATAGGTTTTCTTCTTTTGACAATGTATTTCGCAATCATTTAAAATCTATTATTCCTATTTTTGTTGCTTTGTATTTTAAATCTATAAATCATGATATCAAAAATCCAAATTGGAAAAATTCTGACAAAGTTTTCCCAATAAACAATTATTCTAATATTATAAAAAATCTTGTAGAAGTACATGCTGGATATACAGATTTTGATAATTTAGAAAATTATTTAAAAGATCATAATTTTGAAAAAGAAGAAAATAGTTTTGCTGAGGCTATAGGGGAGTCGCTTGTATCAAAAGATTTTGGTGATAATCATAATAGACATTATTATATAGTGCTCAGTGAATTTGATTTATTTAATAATTTATCAGCTCTTGAATATATAGAAAAAAATAAATTAAAAAATATTATAATTATTGTATTTACAAGATCTGAAAATAATGCGATAAATAAAGAAAATAGATTAAATGGTAGATTGATAAGTCTTGGATTTGATACGCTTGTCATAAGTGGCGAAAGTCCTGTATATGTATGTGAGGCTATAACTTATGCAAAAAAAATTGGTAAGCCAACTATAATTTTAGCAAATGTAAATTAAATATATGTTAAAAGAAAATCTCTTTAAAAAAGGTGAAGAACAATTTGCAGATACTGTAGAGCAATCATTTTTTACTCTTTTAAATTTTGATAAAGAAATAAATACAATTTTGAAAGTAGATAATTTTGAAGAAATTATAGAAAAAAATACACATATATTTCCAGCAAGTGAGATAATAGATATATCAAAAATATTATCTCAAAATGAAGATAAAAATATATTTATATTAAATGAAGCTTTTAATGATAATTTAAAAAATGTAAATACAGGTATACTCAATAATTTCTATAAATTATATATAAGTTTAAATAATACAATATCAAAAATCAAGAATAAAAAAGAAGTAAATAAAATAAATGTATCTATAATAAATATGCTTTCTCCTGTTATGCAGAGAGAAAATGCTTTATCTGATATTTTATATTTAAATAATAAAGAGATTAAAAATGATATAGCATTGCTTCGTAATCTCGGATCTGTAAATATATTTTTCCCAGCAGATTTTAGAGAAGCAAATTATTTATTAAAACTTACAGAAAAAAATCTTATAAAAAATGATAAAAATTCTTTTTCATATTTTAAACTTTTTAATAATTATGCTCCAGAAATTTTTAAAGAAGATTATTTTGAAAAAGATGGACATTTAAAAGAGTATGGAGGATTGCCAGAGATAATTTATATTCCCAAAAATCATGATTCAGCTTTTGAGATAGCTATAATATCATCTGGCCCGATACTTTATAATGCTCTTTTTGCCGCAAGAGAATTAGAAGAAAAAAATTATAAAGTGACAATACTTAATATGTCTTTGATACAATCTTCTAGTCTATATATGAATCAAAAAATAAAATCTTTTATAAATAATTTTGCAGAGACACATAAAAATATTTTGACTATAGAAGAGCATTCAAAAGTAGGTGGAATGGGTTCGCTCATTGCTGAGATAGTAGCAGAATCTAAACATACAAATAATATTCGTGTAGAAAGACTTGGCCTCGAAGATGATCTTTCACCACGCAACATCATCGCAAAATGTGAGGAGATAGTGGAGGTATAAAAATACAGTCCTATCCCCAGCCCCTTTCCAAAGGAAAGGGGAGAAATGTAAATACTCTCCCCCTAGCCCCCGAAGGGGGTAAAGAATTTAAAATACATAAAGAAATATTCGAAGTTTAAACCTCTTTAATAAAAGAGGTCTGTTTCTTAAATTTTTATAAGCTTTAGCGAAATAAAAATTTGTAGAAACAGGGTGATTCTTGATAAAAGAAAAAAGCGCCTTTTAGACGCTTTTTAAAATACGAAAATATTTATTACCCACCATAAAATTTTAAATCAACACTTGTTCCACAATGTGTACAGAATTTATCTCCAGGTTTAATTTCTGTATCGCAGAATTGGCATTCTTTTAACGTCAACAATTCCTTTCCACATTTTGGGCAATATCTTTCATCATTTATATAAATGATTTCATTTTCGCATTTAGTATTTCCACAACATTTTCCCATTTAGTTTTATCTTTAATTTGACAATTTAGACATCTAATATAGAGTATAACAGATAGAGTAGTTCTTGTCAAGAGATAAGATTTTGAGAATATTTTTTAGTATTGTATGGATTTTTTAATCATGCTATAATATATTTACAGATCGCCAGTAGGCGTCAACGGCCCCGAAAGGGGTGCGTATATTTTTAAATTATGTATATAAAATTATTTGATATTTGGGGTGAATCAAAAAAAATTTTAGACAAAAGAGAGATTTTAAATAATAAAAAAAATTTTATTAGAGTCGGAGAAATACGTTGGGTATCTATAGGTGTGAATATTGGAAAAGAAATAGATGGTAAAGGTAATAGTTTTTCTAGGCCTTGTCTTATATATAAAAAGGTGGCAAATGGTTTATTTTTAGTTATACCAATTACATCTAAAATAAAAGATTTTTATGGTTATTTACCAATTAGTATAAAAAATAAAGAAAATACTTTATGTCTTTTACATATGAGATCTATTTCTGAAAATAGAATATTAGAAAGAATGACAAAATTGTCTCAAAATAAATTTATTGAAATTAAAAAGTTGATATTTAATTTTTTTGAATAAGATAATATGTCTAAATTTAATTTTGAAATTATTAAAAAAAGTAAAGAAGCACCACTTGCAAGAGTGGGTATTATTCATACTCCACATGGAGACATAGAAACCCCAGCCTTTATACCTGTAGGCACAAAAGCTACAGTAAAAAGTATTTTACCTGAAGATTTTATAAAATATGTAGGAAGTGATGCTGTACTAGCAAATACATATCATCTTTATCTTGAGCCGGGAGAAAAAATTGTAAAAGATCATGGAGGTTTTGCAAAGATGATGAATCTGACCTCCCCCGACCCCTCCCAAGGAGGGGAGAACCCTCTCTTTGGGAGAGGGCAGGGTGAGGTCGGTATGCCTACTTTCACTGACTCTGGAGGATTTCAAGTATTTTCTCTTGGCTCTGCTATGGGAGTAGGAGTATCAAAAATAGCAACTCGCGAGGATCTTTCAAATGAAAATATAGAAAAGAATTTAGAAAATAAAAATTCGAAGTATTATCTCCCTAAATTTTTAGGGAGGTCTGTTTTCGAAATATTTTTAAATAAAGTGAAAAAAATATTTCAGAAAACAGGGTGGGTTCAAGGTGAAAATTTTAATTTTTCTAAATCACAATCTCTTGTAAAAATTTCTGAAAATGGAGTAGAGTTTAGATCTATTCATGATGGAAGTAAACACTTTTTTACTCCAGAAAAAAGTATGGAGATACAACACGATCTTGGCGCTGATATATTTTTTGCATTTGATGAATGTACAAGTCCATTCGCAAATAAAGATTATCAAATAGAAGCTTTGGAAAGGACTCATAGATGGGCAAAAAGATGTCTTGAGCATCATCATAAACTTGGTGCATCAGAAGCAACAGGAGAGATGCAAGCACTTTATGCTGTAGTGCAAGGGGCTATATATGAAGATTTACGAAAAGAGTCAGCAAAAATTTTATCTGATATGAGAGTAAATATAGACGGGGAAGAAAGATGTTTTGATGGATTTGGAATTGGTGGAAGTTTTACAAAAGAAGATATGACAAAGATTTTGAAAATTACAAATGAAAATCTTCCGGAGAATAAACCTCGTCATTTTCTCGGAATAGGTGAAATAGAAGATCTTTTTTATGGTATAGAAAATGGTATTGATACTTTTGATTGTGTATCTCCAACTCGATTAGCAAGAAATGGCTCTATTTATGATAAAGATGCTAAGAATTTTAGAATAAATATTTTTAATAGTAAATATAAAACTGATATGAGTCCTGTGTGTAGCGATGAATCTTGCTATGCTCATAAATATACAAAATCTTATCTCGCACATCTTTTTAGAAGTAAAGAAATGATAGCTGCGACTATTGCATCAATTCATAATTTGCATTTTATAGTTCATCTTGTAAAAGATATTAGGCAATCTATAATAGAAGATAGATTTTTTGAATTTAAAAAAGAGGTTTTGGAGAGATATAAAAAATAAATCTGTTATTGACTTTTTTATTCGAAAGTTGTAGTATGAATTGGTAAAAATCGTTCTTATTAATTAATTTAAAAATATTCAAAATGAAAAAAAAGTCTAATACAATTGAAAGAAAAGTTGTAAATAGCTCAGATTTAAACAATAACGCTAATGTGCTGTTAGAAGGTGTATTACTTGACATTTCGATAGATATACAGAATGAACTTCTAAGGCAATTAGCAATGCATGGAAATATTGACGATTGGCAGACAGACACAATAAATGAAAATGTTATTGCTGTATTTAACTTAAATAAAGAGAAGTATATTACTCGACTAATGCAGGTCAAGTAATATTGTTTCTAATAAATAAATTTTTGAAAGGGGCGTTTGCTCCTTTTTGTTTTGTGTAAATTTTGTTATTATTTAGTAATGATAAATAAATCTAATAAATTTAAAATAGTGTCTGATATGACTCCGGCAGGCGATCAGCCAAAGGCAATTTTGGAATTGGTGAAGAGTTTAGAAACCTCTGACCTCCACAACCCCTCCCAAGGAGTGGCTATAATACAAAAGGCTCGAGATGAAATTTCTCCCTCTCCTTTGGAGAGGGTTGGGGTGAGGTCGGAATTTAAATTTGAAGGAAAAAATAATCATTCTTCGCATAAAGCTACGAATGACAAGAAACTCACTCTTCTCGGTGCCACAGGTACAGGAAAAACTTTTACTATTGCAAATGTGATAGAAAAAATTCAAAAGCCAACTTTAGTCATAGCACATAACAAAACTCTCGCAGCTCAACTCGCTCAAGAATTTAGATCTTTTTTTCCAAATAATGCAGTACATTATTTTGTGTCATATTATGATTATTATCAACCCGAAGCATATATACCACATACTGACACTTATATAGAAAAAGATGCACAGATAAATGAAGAGATAGACAGACTAAGACATGCATCTACACAAAGTTTATTAACTAGAGATGATGTGATAATAGTCGCGTCTGTATCTTGTATTTATGGTTTAGGCTCTCCTATAGAATATGAAAAAGTAAATAAAAGAATTTATGTCGGGCAAAAGATTTCAAAAGTAGATTTAATGAAAAGTTTTGTAGAGATACATTTTGAAAGAACCAATGCAGATCTTTCTCCAGGGACTTTTAGAACTATAGGAAATAGGGTAGACATTATGGGTGCTGGCGAAAATTATATGGTGCAGATTGAAATAAATAATAGTGAAATAGAAAAAATAATAATCACAGATCCTATATCTATGCGAGAAATAGAAGAAGTAAATGATTATTTTATTTTTCCTGCAAAGCATTTTATTTCAGATAAGATTACAAGACAAAAAGCTATAAAATCTATACAGGAAGAATTTAAAAAAAGAATTAAAGAACTGACCTCCCCCAACCCCTCCCAAGGAGGGGAGAACCCTCTCCTTGGGAGAGGGCAGGGTGAGGTCAATAATCTTATTGCAATAGAAAGACTCAAAAGAAGAACAGCTTATGATCTGGCAAGTATAAAAGAATTTGGATATTGTTCCGGAATAGAAAATTATAGTAGACATTTTTCAAATAAAAAAGAAGGTGAAGCACCTGACACATTAATTGATTATTTTAAAGTGAATAATAGAGATTTTTTGACTGTGATAGATGAGTCTCATGTGACACTTCCACAGATTCGCGCTATGTACAATGGTGATCAGGCAAGAAAACAAACACTTGTTGATTTTGGATTTCGTCTTCCAAGCGCAAAAGATAATAGACCACTCAAGTATGATGAATTTAAAAATAAAATAAATGATGTGATATATGTATCAGCTACACCATCAGATTATGAAAAAGAAAATTCAGAAAAAATTGTAGAGCAAATTATTCGTCCTACTGGGCTTATAGATCCAGTATTGATTGTGAGACCTGTAGCAGAAAAAGGCAAGTATGAAGGCCAGGTACATGATTTTATAAATGAAGCAGTAAAAGAAATAAAAGCTGGAAGAAGAGTTCTTGCTACTACACTTACAAAAAAGATGGCAGAAAAT
>CAZYMY010000002.1:15090-21517 GCA_964648875.1 uncultured Candidatus Saccharibacteria bacterium
AAAAAGCAAGAGTGCAAAAAAATAACAATATGCTAGAATACTCACTATACAAAAGAAATATATGAAAAAGATTGATTTTAAAAAGGTTAATTTAGATTTTCTTAAAAATAGAACATTTAGATTGATTATACTTATTATTATAGTTATTTTAGCAATATTCTTGTTTGACAGAGGATTGGAAGGCAAAAGCTCAAATCTTTTTGACAATTCAAAGAATGAAGAAGTTGTAGATATAGCAAATAGTGAGGATTATTCAAAGTATGAAAATAGTGTAAAAGCAAATTTTGAAGGTGAACATGTTTTAGATTTTTCATTTTTATATAAAAATGATTTAATAGTTGCACAAGGTACTGGAGCTCAAGTAAGATGGTTTAAACTTTTAAATGCTACAGGCACAAATGATGTCACACTTTATTTTACATATGAAGGTGGAAGAGGATATTCTGCAGAAGATTATGTAAAAGAAGTATTAAAGACAAATGAAGATATAAAAGCAAGTGAAGTAAAATTTGCAAATGATGAAAATGCTTCTACTACAATATTATATGTACTTGATGAAAGTAATAATACAGAATATTATGTAGAATCTGTAAAAGGAGCTGATGGTGATTCATGGCTAGCGATAGTAGAAAATAAAAAAGCTAATGATGAAGTATTAAAAGCTGCAGCAAAAGATTTAATGAGAAGTTTAGAAATAAAATAATTTTTTAGAAAATATAAAAATAAAGAGCTCTGTTTTTACAGAGTTTTTTATTTTTTTATAAATAAATTTTAATTTATTTACCCTTTAAAAATAAGATTAAAAATGTTATTATAAGAAAATGTCAAAAAATAATTTATCTAATTTAAAAAATAACAAAGAAAATCCTGGTCTTGATAAGATTATTGTGAAAGGTGCTAGAACTCACAATTTAAAAAATATTTCAGTAGAAATGCCTAGAAATAAAATAGTTGTGATGACAGGACTTTCTGGAAGCGGAAAATCTTCTCTTGCTTTTGATACTATTTTTGCCGAAGGTCAAAGAAGATATGTAGAATCTCTCTCAGCATATGCAAGACAATTTTTAAATCAAATGCAAAAGCCAGATGTAGATGAGATAATCGGTCTTTCTCCTGCTATTTCTATTGATCAAAAAAGCGCAGGAAGAAATCCAAGATCTACAGTTGCTACTATCACAGAGATATATGACTATTTGAGAGTTCTTTATGCTAGAGTTGGAAAACCATATTGTATAGAATGTGGAAATAAAATTGAAAAATTATCTAATGAAGAAATAATAAATTTTATTTTAGAAAAAGTAAAAAAAATTGATTATAGAAAATTGACTTCCGTGGGGAGAAAAAATTCTTCTGTATTTACACCCCCTTCGGGGGCTGGGGGGACAATAAAATCTATTCAAGGTGTAGAATTCTCAAATTTAGGAGTTAGAATTTTGGCACCGATGGTGAGAGGTAGAAAAGGTGAATATTATCAGATGCTTTATGACATGCTAGGCAGAGGATATAAAGAAGTGATGATAGATGGAGTGAAGCATAGTTTGAGAGAAAGAATAGAATTATCAAAAACAAAAAAACATAATATTTCTTTTATTGTAGATTTTATATTAATAGATGAATTGAAACTTTTATCTTCAAAAAAAGATGCTATGGTGAGACTTTCAGAATCTATTGAAAGAGCTCTTCATGAGGCAGATGGTCTTGTGGAAATAGAAATTCCAAATATCCCCCTAACCCCCGAAGGGGGAACAAATACAGATGTATTTACACCCCCTTCGGGGGCTGGGGGGATTGAAAAAATCATCATGTCCAATAAATTTGCATGTAGCAATTGTGGATTTTCATTTCCAGAAATAGAGCCAAGACTTTTTTCTTTTAATTCTCCTTATGGTGCATGTGAGACTTGCAATGGTCTAGGTACAAAATATTTTGCAGCACTTGATGAATGTACGGATTGTGGAGGAAAGAGATTAAGAAAAGAAGCATTAAATGTATTTTTGGGTGACAAAAAAGAAGATAGAATAAATATAGTAGATATCACAAATCTTTCCATAAAAGATGCAAAAAATTATTTTGAAAAATTGCAAAATATTTTTACAAAAAAAGAACTTGAAATCACAAATGTTGTGATAAAAGAAATAGAATCAAGATTAGAATTTATGTTAAATGTAGGGCTTGATTATCTTACATTAAATAGAAAAGCAGATACTTTGTCTGGTGGAGAAGCACAAAGAATTCGTCTTGCTTCACAACTCGGATCTAGACTTGTAGGAGCTCTTTATGTACTTGATGAGCCGACTATTGGTCTTCATCAAAGAGATAATCATAAACTTATAGAGACTTTGATAGAATTGCGAGACATGGGAAATACTATAATTATAGTAGAGCATGATGAAGATACAATATATGCAAGTGATTATATTATAGATATTGGCCCAAAGGCAGGAGTACATGGCGGAGAAATAATAGTTGCAGATTATCTAGATACACTTTTGACAGCAAAGACAAATAAATCAAAATCTCTCACTCTTTCATATTTGCGTGGAGAAGAAAAAATTGAAATTCCTAAAAAAAGAAGAGAAGGAAGTGGTGCTTTTATATCAATAAAAAATGGAAATATTTTTAATATAAAAAATTTAAATGTAAGATTACCACTTGCAAAATTTAATGTGATCACAGGGGTATCTGGATCTGGTAAATCTAGTTTTATGTATGAGATTCTTTATAAAAATCTTTTAGCCAGACTTGAGAGAAAATATAGAACAGCAAAAATTTATAATTGTGAAGAAATCTCAGGTACAGAATATGTTTCTAGAGTTGTAATGATAGATCAATCACCGATAGGAAGAACCCCAAGAAGCAATCCTGCTACTTATACAGGTATGTGGACTCATATAAGAGAACTTTTTGCAAATACAGAAGAAGCAAGAATAAGAGGTTGGTCTCATTCTAGATTTTCATTTAATAGAAAAGGTGGCAGATGTGAAGCTTGTGAAGGAAATGGAGAAATAGCCGTAGAAATGCATTTTCTTCCTACGGTGTATGTGACATGTGATGTATGTAATGGAAAGAGATTTATGAAAGAGACGCTTGAGGTAAAATATAAAAATAAAAATATTCATGATATTTTAAAAATGACAGTAGAGGAAGCTTTGAAATTTTTTGACTCTATACCATCAGTTTATGATAGATTAAAATCTCTTGATGATGTAGGGCTTGGATATATCGAGCTTGGGCAAAGTGCTACTACACTTTCAGGCGGTGAAGCTCAAAGAGTAAAAATATCCTCAGAGCTTTATCGTCCTCATGTAGAAAAGACAATTTATCTTTTAGATGAGCCATCTATCGGACTTCATTTTGAAGATGTAAAAAAACTTTTAGAAATTTTAAATAAATTAGTAAATAAAGGAAATACTGTAGTACTTATAGAGCATAATCTTGATATTATAAAATGTGCTGACAATGTGATAGATATTGGTCCAGAAGGGGGAGTTGGTGGTGGTAAAATAATAGCACAAGGTACTCCAGAATATGTGGCAAATATAAAAGAATCTCATACAGGGTTTTATTTAAAGAGAGTTTTGAAAAAGTAAAATTTTGTTTTGCGTTTACATTATAGTATGTTATAATTTACAAATCTAAAAATCTTTTAAATTTATTTATTAGATTTTAAGATATGCGTCGGTGGTAGAGTGGTCAATTACAACAGACTGTAAATCTGTCGCCCTTCGGGCTACGTTGGTTCAAATCCAACCCGGCGCACAAAAGTGTATTTTATATGCCCAGCATTTTTACAAAAATTATAAATAGAGAAATACCAGCGCATATTTTTTATGAAGATGAAAAATATATTGCTATTTTAGATATTAATCCAATAAGAGATGGACATATTTTAGTGATTCCAAAAAAAGAAACTGATTATATTTTTGATTTATCTGATGATAAATATACAGAATTGATGCAAGTTTCAAAAAAAGTCGCCCATATTTTAGAAAATAAATTAAAAGGTAAACTTCATTTTAATAGAATAGCTATAATAGTAGAAGGCTTGCAAGTGCCACATGTTCATATCCATTTAGTGCCTTTGATAGACGAAGAAGGTTTGGTAATAGGTAGAAAAACAAGATTATCTCTCGAAGAAGTTAGAAAGATATTGCTAGATTAAATTTTAAATTTATGAATAACTTTAAAGATAAATTTAAAATATTTAAAAATTATAAAGAGGATACTGGAGAAGAATTAATATATTTAGATTCTTCTGCTTCTTCTTTGACTCCTGACTCTGTAATAGAAAAGATGAATGAATATTATTTTAATTATAGAAGTAATGTAGATAGAGCTATTTCAAAGATATCTTTAAAAGCGGGGGAAGAATATGATAAATCAAAAAGACTTTTATCAGAATATTTAAATTGTGATGAAGAAGATTTGATATGGACTTCCGGCGCTACAGCAAGTAGTAATATGCTCATAGATTTGATATCTATACATGACGATGAAAATAAATTTTTGTTTGAAGGAGATGAAATACTCACAACTATTTCCGAACATCATTCTTCACTTCTTCCACTTCAAAAATTAGCAAAAGAGAAAAAGATGAATTTGAGATTTATAGAGTTAGATAAAGATTTCAATTTAGATATTTCAAATATAAAAGATTTAGTTTCTGAAAAGACAAAAATAGTTTCTATTTGTCTTGCATCAAATGTGATAGGCGGTATAAATGATATAAAAAATATAATAAGAGAAATAAAAAAAATAAATTCTAATATATTTGTGATCTGTGATGCTACATCAGCATTTGGTCATATTGATATAAGTATGAGTGAATATAGAAAATATATAGATGCAATGTATTTTTCTTTTCATAAAGCTTTTGGACCTACAGGAGTAGGGGTGCTTTTTTTGAAAAGAGAATTATCAAGAAATATGACTCCAAGTATAGTCGGTGGTGGAATAGTCTCAAAAGTAGAAAAAGAAGATTTTAAAGCTAGAAGTGATATAAAAGTTTTTGAAGCAGGTACTTCAAATATCGCAGGAGTAATAGGGGTGGCTGAAGCTATAAACTTTTTACAAAGTATAAAAGATATTTGTCTATCACATAATCAAAATCTTGTCGCTTATCTTTTTACAAAATTAAAATCTTTAAATGATGATAATTTTAAAATAAATATTTTTTCAGCAAATCCTGAAAACAATATTGGCATAGTTTCTTTTCAAATATTATCAAATGATAAAGAGATTCATCCTCATGATATAGCAGATATACTTTCGAGATATAATATTTCTGTGCGTGTTGGGCATCATTGTGCTGAGCCACTTATGACTTATTTTGATATTCCATCAGGTCTCACAAGAGTATCTTTTCATATTTACAATGACGAAAAAGATATTGATCAATTAATAGAGTCTTTATTAAAAGTAAAAGAAATTTTTGGGAAATAAATTTAAAAATATAAAATAAAAACCTGTCACATTTCGCGACAGGTTTTGTATTATAAACAATAATTATATATTACATGTCTTTTTTAATTCTATGATTTCAGATCCAGTATCATATCCAAAATTGTGCTTATTGCTGATATTTTGGTAAAGGCGGTTATCCGAAAACACTTTGCAATTTGCAACACATTTTTTTATGTCTTCGAATCTAGCCTTACCAAGATGGTAGCTTTCACCGCCAAAAATAATCATATTTCTATCTTGCAAGTATTTAAACCAGCCGCCGCCTTTAACTTTACTTGAATCAGTAACAATCTCTTTATGTTTTGTAACTTTCATCAGTATTAATTTATCATCTTCTATAATAAATTTTGAAAATTTTTCCATTTTTTTAGTTTTTGGTTAATAAACTGTGACTAAGGCATAATAGAGTATTTACACCATAGACGATGTTTAAAGTAGCTAATTTTATAATATAATATTTTTTTTTAGTTTTCATCTTTAATTGTTTTAAATGGTTTATACTTTTTTAAGTGTTCAGTTTTACTGAATATATACTACAAAAATTAGGGGAGTTTGTCAAATGTTACGAAAAAGAGTTTTTTATGTTATTTTATTAATAATAAACAATATGAAAAATGACTTTTTGTATGAAGAAAATATATTGGAACATTATAGAAATCCAAAAAATAAATTGGATAATGTTTGTGTTGATTGTGAATGTGTCGGCAGGGGAGAAAATGTAGATTGTGGAGATTCTGGAGAAATTTATTTAAATATTGATAATGGAAAAATAATAGAAATATCTTGGAGTGGAAATGGTTGTGCTATATCTCAGGCCGGCATGAGTATGATGACAGAAAAAATAAAAAATGATAATTTATCTATTCAAGATCTAAAACTTTGGACACCAGCAAATATTTATGAATTGTTTGGAGTGCAAATTTCTCCAGCTCGTGTAAATTGCGCACTCTTATCTTATAAATGT
>CAZYMY010000002.1:21617-25525 GCA_964648875.1 uncultured Candidatus Saccharibacteria bacterium
ACAAATCTTAAAACTTTTGAAATTGCAAAAAATGGTCTTTATCTTTCACTTCAACATGTACCAGAAATAGAAGGAGTAAATCTACTTCAATTTTTATATAGATCTTATAAAAATGTCACTTCGGCAAGCTCAGTGACCGAAAATAATTTGGGAGTATTAGAATTTAATAAAGAATTAGAAGACTTTTGTGATAAATATGATATCAATAAAGAATTTTTAAAAAGAGATTTAAATGTTGGATTTTCTGGTGGAGAAAAAAAACAAGCAGAGATGCTACACCTTTTTGCTTTAAAACCAAAATTTGTATTTATGGATGAGATAGATTCTGGGGTAGACAAAGATGCTATCAAAAAAGTTTTTAATATTATAAAAGATTTTAAAGAAAATTATAATACAGGATTTTGTATTGTATCTCACAGAGAAAAATTAGAAGATTTGATACATATAGATAGAGTATATGAGATGATAGAAGGTAAACTTGAAAAACATTAAATAAATTTTCAGGAATCATTTTTTGAATAAACCCCGCAAGCGAACATTCAAAAAATAATTCCTTTCAAATTTATAATATAAAAATATAATAAAAATATGAATAAAATATTATTTAAAAAAATAAAAGATCTTGAATTGGAATTGTTGAGTCCTGAAGTTAGAAAAAATAAAAAAAGATTAAATGAATTATTGGCGGATGATTTTATAGAATTTGCTTCAGCTGGTTTTGCTATAGATAAAAAATATGTGTTATCAAATTTACCAAAGGAAAACAATGTAAATTGGAAAGTTTCTGATATAAAAGTATCAATGTTATCAAATGATTTATTTTTAATAACTTATAAAGTAAAGAAAACAGATGTTAAAAATAAAATTATAATCAATTCTATGAGAAGCTCTATATGGAAAGATTTTAATGGAAAATTTAAAATGGTTTTTCATCAAGGTACATTAATAAAAACTGATGCAACAAAAAGCTTTAATAAGAAAAAATAAAAATATGACAGAAGAAGAAATACAACAAAAAGTTTTGAATGCTTTGAAAAAGATTTTAGATCCAGAGCTCGGTATAGATATTGTAGATTTGGGATTAATAAGAAAAATAGAAATAGGCGAATATTTAGAAGATTTTAAAGTATATGAATATATAAAAGTTATTATGACTTTGACTAGTGTCATGTGTCCTTTTGCTGACAAAATAGTAGAAGATGTAGAAATAGCAGTAGAGTCTTTAAATCTTGGTGAATCACAAGTAGAATTAGATTTTTCTGAACCATGGCAGCCAAGTGATGAGTTAAAGATGAAATTAGGGCTATAATTAAACAATAAATATTTTCTTTTATAAATTTGTCTTGAACCAAGATTTCCTTGATTAAAACTCAAATTAAAATTCAGATTTTATAAATTTGTATTTCAATTTGTATTTTTATTATGTAAATTCTAGTTCAGATTTTATTTTATCTTCAAAAGTTTATCTATTATTGTTTCAAAATATTTTACATCTTTCATCCCAGAAATTTTTGATACTATCATTTGATTATCTTTTTCTTTATAAAGTATTACTGAATATGGAGTCCCTTCGAGTCCGGCCGTGATGGCATCTTGCATATTTTCTGTGAATTCTGAATTGTATGTTTTATCATTAAAACATTTTACAAATTCATTTTTATCAAAATCTTTTTTTATTGATTGATTTTTTGATTTAGAAGTATCAACTGCAAATTTTCCAATTTCTGGTAATAATGATAAATCAAGTCCATTGTTTGTAGGTGATACAGAATATATTCTATCTATAAAATTTGCATATACATTTTGTCCATAAAGCTCTCTTGCACACAAAGAAGCATTTATCTCTGTAGGAGCTTTATCATGATAGCTCTGAGCAAAATGTCTATATACTATTCCAATTTTTCCTTTACTTATATCTTTTTGATCTATAAGATATTTTTCTTGTAATTTTTGTATTGTATTTTCTTGTAGCATTTTACAAAAAGGACATTCAAAATCAGAATACACTACTATAGTGATATCATTTTCTGTATTACCCAATATATATTCACTATTTTTAAATTCTTTTCCAGCAAAAAATTTATCTACATTTATAAGAGAGTCCAATACATCATTTTTTGAATTAGAATTTGATGAATTATTTATAAGAGCATATCCTATTAATCCAAGCGCTATTAAAAGTCCTGCTATTATTATTGATAATGCTATTTGATTTTTTAAAAAGTTTTTTATATTTTTCATATCCATATTTATTGTTTTTATGATTATAACATATATGATTTATATGCTAAGATTTAATTATATGATTAGTTTTATTTTCAGCTTTTTAGCTATATTGATTTCTGCAAAAATAGTAGGTGTATTTTATTCTTCATGGATAGCATTACTTATTTTTACTTTTATACTCACAATTATAAATTTTACTATTAAACCTGTTTTAAAATTTTTGACTTGGCCTATAAATTTCATTACTTTAGGTCTTTTCCATTTTATATTAAATATTTTGATTTTATTATTTGTTAGTATGATAACTCCTGGATTTGTATTCGCTAGCTTTTTACAAGCCGCTATATTTTCTATAGTATTAGGAATTTTAAAATGGATATTATCTAAATTTAGTATTTAATATTTAGTATTTAATTTTTATTTTCTTCTTTTTTTTCTTCTTCACTCAATTCTTCTAAATCTTCTTGTATTTCATCTACATCTTCATTTATTTCTTTTATATCTTCTTGTATATCATCCACATCTTCACTAATTTCTTCAATATCTTCTTGTATATCATCTATATCTTCACTAATATCTTCAATATGTTCTGAATGTTTGTTTACAGTCATCTGTATAAATAATGATAAATATATAGCTTCAAGAGAAACTATAGTTGTGAGTATGAGCATCACTTTTTCAGCATTATATCCTAATATTATAAGAATTATAAAAAATAAAAATATTAAAGTGTGTATCAATATAGACCATATAGATCCAATATTTTTTATTACTTTTGAAGCTATTGTTTCAAGATTGTTTTTCATATATTTAAATTTATTTTAAAATTAATAAAACAGAGATGCATTTAATACATATTAAATGCAGAGATTAAATTTTAAATGTATTTTAGCATAAAATCTATTAAAATAAACATTTTATATTTATCTCTTTATTTGATATATTATGTTTATATACAATTATTATTTTTATAGCAAATTTATGAGTAAATTAAATTATGAAGAGATAGAAAAAAAGTGGCAAAAATATTGGGAAGAAAATAAAGTAAATAAAACTTCAAATGATTTTGAAGGTAAACCAAAATTTTATATTTTAGATATGTTTCCTTATCCATCCGGTGATGGACTTCATGTCGGTCATCCAAAAGGATATATTGCTACAGATGTATATTCAAGAATGAAAAAGATGCAAGGATACAATGTACTTCATCCTATGGGCTGGGATGCGTTTGGTCTTCCTGCTGAGCAATTTGCTATAAAAAATAAAGTTAATCCAAATATCGCAACAGAAAAAAATGTAGAAAGATATAAAAAACAAATAGAAATGATTGGTATAAATTATGATTGGGATAGAGAGATAAATACAACTGATCCAAAATATTATAAATGGACACAATGGATGTTTAAACAAATGTATAAAGATGGGCTTGCTTATGAATCTTTTGAGCCTATTAATTGGTGTCCAAGTTGTAAGACAGGGCTTTCAAATGAAGATCTTGATGGAAATAGTTGCGAGAGATGTGGCACAATAGTAGAAAAAAAACCATTAAGACAATGGGTTATAAAAATTACAAATTATGCTGATAGACTTTTAAATGATATTGAAAAATTAAATTGGGAGCCACATATAAAAGAATTGCAGAGAAATTGGATTGGAAAAAGTGAGGGAAGTGAGATTGAATT
>CAZYMY010000002.1:25625-26724 GCA_964648875.1 uncultured Candidatus Saccharibacteria bacterium
TGGGATGAATACTGAAGAAGCTCGTGTAAAAATCACAGAAAAAGTTGGTGGAAAAATTGTAAGTAAATATAAATTAAAAGATTGGGTATTTGCAAGACAAAGATATTGGGGAGAACCTTTTCCAATTGTATTCGCAGAAGATGAAAGTGGTAATAGAAAAAGTTATTCTGTAGCAGACAAAGAATTACCAGTAATACTTCCAAATGTAGAAAACTATGAGCCGACAGACAATGGTGAATCACCATTGGCAAATATAAAAGATTGGTTAGAAGTTTATGGATTTATAAATGATGATGGAGAATTTGAATCTTGTGATAAAAATGATTTAAAAGCAAAATTGTTTTTTAGAGAAACAAATACCATGCCACAGTGGGCGGGGAGTAGCTGGTATTATCTAAGATATATTGATCCGAAAAATGATGAAAAATTTGTAGATAAAGACTTAGAAAAAAAATGGAATCCTGTAGACTTTTATGTTGGCGGGGCAGAACATGCAACAAGACATTTAATATATGCGAGATTTTGGCATAAGTTTTTATTTGATAAAGGATTTGTAAATTATGATGAACCTTTTAATAAACTTCAAACTGTAGGTCTCATTATGGCAGAAGATGGAAAGAAAATGAGTAAAAGATATGGTAATGTAGTAAATCCAGATGATGTGATAAAAGAATATGGATGTGATGCTATGAGAACTTATGAAATGTTTATGGGTCCATTTGAGAAAGCTATTTCTTGGAATACAAATAGTATGGCTGGAGTTTCGAGATTTTTAGAAAGAGTTTATAATTTGAGTGAAAAGTATAAAACTCTGACCTCCCCCAACCCCTCCCAAGGAGGGGAGGAGAACCCTCTCCTTGGGAGAGGGCAGGGTGAGGTCGATAGTAAAGAAGTTGAAAGAGTAATAAATGAAAGTATTAAAAAAGTTGGTGAAGATATAGAAAAGTTTGGATTTAATACTGCTATAGCTCAGCTCATGATTTGTCTCAATACTTTTGAAAAAGAAATACAAAAAGGAAATGATATTTCAAAAAATACTTTTAGTAAATTTATACAAATTCTTTCTCCATTTGCTATTCATATTTGTGAAGAGATTTGG
>CAZYMY010000002.1:26824-28244 GCA_964648875.1 uncultured Candidatus Saccharibacteria bacterium
TTTGGCCAGAATTTGATGAAGAAAAAATAAAGAAAAATGAAATAGAAATGAGTATACAAATTTCAGGGAAATTTAGAGGATTATTTAGTGTAAAAACAGATTTAGAAGATGATGAAATTAAAGAATTAGTAAAAAATACAGATACTTATAAAAAGTATATTTCAAATGAAAGTGAAATAAAGAAAATAATAATAGTCAAAAATAGGCTTATAAATATAGTTATTTAGGCTGTGGATTTAAATTTTGACTTTTCTCTTGATTTGTAGTAGTATTAAAGTATTCACTTTATGTAATCACTTATAGTAAAACTATAAAATTATATAAATTAGTTGTGGGGTTTATTAGAATTATTAAAAAATTTAATTATAAATTTATGTCAGATTCATTATTGGTTTCGTTTAAGCCAAAACAAGTTTCAAAAAAACTTTTGTCTTCTCTTAATCCTAGAATGAGAGATATTGTCTCAAATAGATATGGTCTAGAAAATGAGAAAAGGATGACACTTGAAGCTATTGGAAAAACTTACGATATAACACGTGAGCGTGTTCGTCAGATTGAAAATTTTGCTCTTGCTTCTATAAAGAAGACAGCAGATTATAGAGAGCATGCTTTTGTGTTTGAAGAATTAAAAAATATCATACGTGATCTCGGTTCTGTAGTAGAAGAGTCTACTCTTATGAATCATATTTCAAAAGACAAAGTATTACAAAATCATATAAATCTTTATTTAGTAATTGGAGGACATTTTACAAAAATAAAAGAGACCGATGATTTTAATACACATTGGAGCGTAGATGATTTATTGTCAGATCATATAAGAGATTCATTAAATAAACTTCACAATTCTATAAATGAGGAAGAGCTTTTACAAGAAGAAGAAATACTTGAAAGATTCGTCTCAAATTTGGATCAATTAATAGATGATTATAAAAACAATAAAGATATTATAAGTAAATATTTTTCTATATCTAAAGTTGTTGGTAAAAATGATCTTGGCGAATGGGGTAAAGTCACATCTCCACATATAAAAGCAAGAGGTGTAAAAGATTATGCATATTTAGTTGTAAGAAGACATGGAAAGCCAATGCATTTTAAGCAAGTAGCAGAAGAAATAATAAAAATATTTAAAAAGAAAACAAATGTTGCGACATGTCACAATGAACTTATTAAAGATAAAAGATTTGTACTTGTCGGCCGTGGAATGTATGGACTAAAAGAATGGGGTCACGCAGCAGGAGTAGTAAGAGATGTTATAGTACAAACTTTAAAAGAAGCAGGAAAGCCAATGACAAAGCAAGAGATAATAGACAAAGTTCTTTCAAAGAGACTTGTAAAAGCAAATACTGTCACTATAAATCTTCAAGATCCAAAATATTTTAAAAAAGACAAAGACGGAAAATATTCTATTGTAAAATAAAAT
>CAZYMY010000003.1:0-7838 GCA_964648875.1 uncultured Candidatus Saccharibacteria bacterium
TGTATTTATTCCACCATTATACCTGTATCACATTCTACTATCACTCCCATATCTGTCTGACAAACCTTTTTATAATTTTTACATGATACATGTGTTGATGAATCATTAAAATTCTCACCTACTTTATAACACACACCGATATTTGCATTTGGCACTGGAGCAAAATGTGCTTGATCTGCACGCACACGAGACAAACCATATACAGCGAGCAAAACTATTATTGTAAAAATAATAAGCGATAAAACTTTGTGAGTAATTTTATGTGTATGATGAAGTTCGTGAAAATTTTTTAAAGATTTATGCATATTTTTATTTTGTTTAGATGTTTTCTATACTATATAAGTATAAATCATAAAATGATAAAAACAAAAAAGTTATAAACATATTTTTTAAATGTTATAATATCTCTATAATATATATAGATTATTTATATGAATCAAAAAGATGATAAAGAAGAAAATAAATTGCATTTACAATTTGAAGATTCTGAAAAAATAAAGGATATAAATAGTCTATTGAGTACTGTACATAAAGACGAAGAAGAAGATTATATAAAACATGAATCTGATAAATTTAATTTACCTTATATAGATTTAAAAGGTATAGCTCCAGATACTGACGCTTTGAAACATATAAAAGAAAATGATGCTAGAGATGCGGAAATAGCATCATTTAAACAAACTGGAAATAAATTATACATAGCAATGTATAATCCTGAAAATACTTTAACAAAAAAAGTTTTAGAAAATATTGAAAGAAATGGTTTTGAAATTATAAAATTTATAACTTCACATGCTTCACTAGAACATGTGTGGAGTAGATATTCTGATATTGTAGAAACGACATCAGCAAATTCTGGAATACTTGATATAAATTCAGAAGTATTAAAAAATTTATTAAGCCATATAAATACAATAGATGATTTAAAAAATTCAATTTTAGCAATAGCAAATGAATCAAAAAATTTTCGTATATCAAGAATAATAGAACTTATAATATCTGGAGCGCTTCATTTTAAAGTATCAGATATACATATAGAGCCAGAAAAAGAAAATGTAAGAGTGAGATATAGAATTGATGGTGGTCTTGTCGATATTTGTTTTCTAGATTTTAATACAATGAAACTTATAAACTCTAGATTAAAACTTTTATCCGGAGTAAAATTATCTATTATAAAAAATGCTCAGGATGGAAGATTTTCTATTATAGACCAAAATATAGAAATAGAAGTTCGTGTATCTATTATTCCTGGAAATTATGGTGAAAGTTTTGTGATGAGAATACTTGATCCTAGAAATATAATGGCAAATATAGAATCTCTTGGTATGAGTAATCAACTATTTGAAGTTGTAAAAAGATGTATAGAAAAACCAAATGGAATAATTTTGACCACAGGACCAACAGGATCTGGTAAAACTACAACTCTTTATGCTTTTATAAGTAAACTATATACTCCGGAAGTAAAAATAATAACAATAGAAGATCCTGTAGAATATCACTTGAGCGGTATTGTACAAACACAAGTAGAAGAAGATAAAGGTTATACATTTTTATCTGGACTTCGTGCTGCCATGAGACAAGATCCAGATATTATAATGGTCGGTGAAATTCGTGATGAAGATACTGCAAAGGTGGCTGTAAATGCGGCACTGACTGGTCATCTTGTATTTTCTACACTTCATACAAATAATGCTGTCGGCACAATACCAAGATTACTTGAGCTTGGAGCAAATCCAGGTACTCTCACCTCAGCGCTTTCTCTTTCTTTAGCACAAAGACTAGTAAAAAAACTATGTCCATATTGTAAAGAAGAAATAATAGCAAATGCAAAAGAAACAAAACAGATTACAAATATTTTAGGATTAATGATATCAAATCATAAAGAAGAATCTCTTATTGATATAAAACCACAAAATGAATATAAAATATATAAACCAAATGATATTGGTTGCGATAGATGTCATAATGGATATAAAGGTAGAATTGGAGTTTTTGAAGCTGTGTTAATGGATGACGCTATCGCAGATATTGTTTCTACAGAGAGAGTTATAAATGAAAGAAAAATAAAAGATGCTTCTGTATAACAAAAAATACCAACAATGAGAGAGGATGGTATAATAAAAGTACTTCACGGTGATACAAGTTATGAAGAATTGGCAAGCGTCATAGACTTGTATGAAGAATAAAAACCACACAGATCTCTAAACAACCTCTTGGTGAAGAATACTCTTGTATAAGGATAGGCGCAGTGTAGAATAAATCTAACCAATCCGTCCTCTACATAAAAAAGTGTGAACCTTTTGGTTCAATTGTTTAGAGATCTATGTGGTTTTTAATTTTTTAAATCTATAAAATCATATCATACTGTTGACAATCTTGTCAAGTGGTATATAAGTTAAAAATATTTTTATATTAAATATGCTAAAATATAATTAAATATGAAAAATGAAGAATTTAATGCTGAAAAAATGAAAGAAGAGGAAAATTATTTAGATCAAGCTTTGAGACCAAGTATTTGGGGAGATTATATTGGTCAAAAAACTATTAAAAATAATCTTGAAATACTTATAAAAGCAGCAAAAGAAAGAGAATCTACACCAGAACATATTTTATTTTATGGTCCACCTGGTCTTGGAAAGACGACTCTTGCAAATCTTGTAGCAAAAGAATTAAATACAAATATAAGAATAACTTCTGGCCCAGCAATAATGAAAGTTGGAGATTTGGCTGCAATACTTACAAATTTATCAGATGGAGATGTACTATTTATAGATGAGATACATAGATTAAATAAACTTATAGAAGAAGTACTTTATCCTGCTATGGAATCTGGAAAACTTGATATTATAATCGGTAAAGGTCCCTCAGCACGTACAATACAACTTGATTTACCAAAATTTACATTAATTGGTGCTACTACTAGAATATCATTGCTTTCATCCCCTCTCAGGTCTAGATTTTCTGGTGGTGTACATAGACTACAATATTATAATGAAGATGAAATATCTCAAATAATAAAAAACTCTGCAAAAATTTTAAATATAAAAATTACAGATGATGCTGCTTTTGAAATAGCAAAAAGATCAAGATTTACTCCTCGCGTCGCAAATTATTTTTTAAAAAGATGTAGAGATTATGCTCAGGTAAATAAAAGTGTCATAGACATAGATGTTGTAGACAATACTTTAAATCTTTTAGAAATAGATAGTATAGGACTTGGTGTAGCAGAAAGAATGATATTGAATACTCTTATAAATATTTTTACAGAAAAACCTGTAGGTTTAAATACTTTAGCTGCATCAATTGGAGAAGAAGAAGCTACAATAGAAGATGTGATAGAGCCATATCTTTTACAAATTGGATTTATAGACAGGACTACAAGAGGTAGAATTGCTACAGAAAAAGCAAAAGAGCATTTTAAAAATGTTAAAATTTAATAATGAAAGATAAAACAAAAATAATTTTAGGTATAGATCCAGGATATGACAGAGTTGGTATATGTATTTTAGAAAAAATTTCAAATACTGAAAGTAAAATTTTATTTTCAACATGTTTAGAATCTGATAGAAAAAAAGAAATTAATGAAAGAATTTTTATTTTTGGAAAAGAAATAGAAAATATAATAAAAAAATATAATCCAACAGAATTGGCTATAGAAAAATTATTTTTTACAACAAATCAAAAAACTGTAATGGGAGTAAGTGAAGCTCGTGGAGCTATTATTTATTTATCACAAATTCATAAATTAAAAATATTTGAATATACTCCATTGCAAATAAAAATTGCTCTCACAGGATATGGAAAAGCAGATAAAAATCAAGTCTATTTTATGCTTAAAAATATTTTTAAATTTAACGGTAATATAAAAAAAATTGATGATGAATATGACGCGGTGGCCATAGCATACACACATTTTATATCTGTAAAATAAGAAGATTTTTATTTATTAACAGTTTTTCAAAAAAGGGCTTGTATTATTTTCAATATTATTTATAATATTGAAAATAATAAGAAAAAATATTATGCCAAAAAAACATATTAAAAAAGATTCTTTTGATAAAAGAGATGATGATGACATGGAGGAAATAGAAGATGAAAAAAATTTAAATCCAGATTCATTGGATGATGCTCTTGATGAACATGATGCTGAAATTGATGATGGAGACGATTTAGAAGATGACGAGGATATTGCTTTAAATAAATTACAAGAAGAGGAACTTGAAAAAGATGTTTTATTTGATCAAGAAGATGAAAATCCTTTTTGGAAATTATAATACAATCTTTATAAAAATCTTTTTACCAAATTTAAATATACCTGGAAAAACTTTAACTTTATAATCTGTTAAAGTTTTTTCTTTTATTTCTCCATTTTCTTCTATTATTTCTTTAATAGAATTTGTTTCTATTAGTCTTTTCCATTCTGATTTAGATTTTATTATTTTATTTTTTGAGACAATATCAGCAAAATCACTTTCTTTATCTTCATCTTTTATTATTATTTCTGATAAGTTTTCCGGTATACCACCTTTTTGAAATGTTTTTATAAAATTATCCTCTGCTTTCATCGCAGCTTTTTCATTATGATATATTTCTACTATTGATTTTGCTAATTTTAATTTTAAATCTCTTGGATTATTGTTTTTATCTTCTAAAAACTTTTTTGCTTCTTCCAAATCTTCTTCTACATTATCAGTACAAAGACGCATATATTTTAAAATCAATTCATCTTTCATCGCCATTATTTTTCCAAACATATCATTTGGCTCATCTACTATTGAGATTATATTTCCTTGAGATGTAGACATCTTGTCACCATTTGTACCTTCAAGCATCTCACAAGTTAAAATATTTTGTTTTTTCATTCCAAAAAAATCTTGTAATACTCTTCCCGCTTTTAAATTAAATAATTGATCGAAACCACCTATTTCAACATCTGCTTTTACTTCTACAGAATCATAACCTTGCATAATTGGGTATAAAAATTCACGAAGAGAAATTTCTTTTCCGGCTTCAAATCTGTCTTTAAAATTTCTTCTTGTGAGCATTTGTTGAACTGAAAAACATTCTGATAATTTTACAACATCAGAAAATGTAAGTTTTGAAAGCCAATCATTATTGTAAACAAATTCTGTTTTTGATAAATCAAGTATTTTACCAATTTGATTTTTATAATCTTTAAGATTTTCATCTATTTGATTTCTGGTCAACATTGGTCTTTTTTCACTTTTATCAGAAGCGTCACCTATTTGTGCTGTAAAATCACCTATAATCAAAACTACTTGATGTCCAAGCTTTTGAAACTCTCTCAATTTTCGCAGTGGTATAGCACGACCGAGATGAAGTTTTGGGCCTGTAGGATCAATACCAAGCTTTATACGAAGCTCTACACCACTCATCAAATCTTTTTTTAATTCTTCTTTTTCTACAACATCTTCTACACAATAGTTTAAAATATTATCTATTTTTTCTTCATCCACTATTACTTTTGTATTTTTTATTGCCATATATTTAATATTTTTTATATAAAAAGTATAACATAAAGTCAAATTTTAATAAAAAACAAAAATTAACTTATTTATATATAGTTTCTTATTTATGATAAAATTAATATATTAAATAAAAATAAAATGCAAAAACATAATATAGAACATAGTATAGAAAATAGTGAAGAAAGACATAATAAACAGTCACATCATAAAAAAGAAGATGTCGTTATAAAACATAAAAAAAGAAAAAAGAGTAGAAAAAGACTTGCTTTTAAAGTGTTTAAAAATATCTTTTTATTTTTTGTTTCTATATTTTTGATTATAACAACTTTGATTATTATTTTTACTTTGACTATTACAGTTCCAGATTTTTCAAATTTTGCAAATAGAAAAATAGATAATTCTACACAAATTTATGACAAAACAGGACAAATACTTTTATATGATATTTATGGAAATGTAAAAAGAACACAAGTAGATAGTAAAGAAATACCAAAACATGTAAAAGATGCTGTTGTGGCTATAGAAGATAAACATTTTTATGAACATTTTGGTATAAGACCATCTTCTATATTTAGGGCTCTTTTTGAAAATCTAAAAGCTGGATCTTTTGTGCAGGGTGGATCAACAATTGATCAACAAGTTATAAAAAACGCATTACTTTCACAAGATAAAAATATAATAAGAAAAATAAAAGAATGGGCTATGGCGATAAAACTTGATTCACAAGTATCAAAAGATGATATTTTAACTATATATTTAAATGAGGCAGCATATGGTGGAACTGTATATGGTATACAAACAGCTTCAAAATTCTTTTTCAATAAAGATGTAAAAGATTTAACTTTAGCTGAAACTGCATATATCACAGCTCTTCCAAATGCCCCTTCTTATTATTCACCTTATGGAAATCATTTAAATGAATTAGAAAATAGAAAAAATCTTATTCTTAGATTGATGTTTGAACAAAATAAAATCAATAAAGAAGAATATGAAAAAGCTAAAATAGAAAAAGTTGTATGGCAAAAAAATATTCAAAATGGAAAAGCTATGCATTTTGTATTTTTTGTAAGAGATTATTTAGAAAAAAAATATGGAAAAGATGTTGTAGATAAAGGTGGCTTAAAAGTTATAACTACTATAGATTATGATTTACAAGCTAATGCTGAAGAAATTATAAAAAAATATGCTTTAGAAAATGCAAAAAAATATCATGCTACAAATGCTGGATTAATAGCGATGGATGTAAAAACTGGACAAATATTAACAATGGTTGGCTCTAGAGATTATTTTGATACTGAAATACAAGGAAACTTTAATGTTACAACATCATTAAGACAGCCTGGATCAGCATTTAAACCTATTGTATATGCTACATCATTTTTACAAGGATATAATCCAAATACTATATTATTTGATGTAAATACAGAATTTAGTACAACATGCTCATATGATAGCAAACCTTTACCGGGATATGAAAATACAAAATGTTATTCTCCTGAAAATTATGATGGTATATATAGAGGCCCAGTGACAATAAGAAATGCTTTAGCTCAATCTTTAAATATACCAGCAGTAAAAACACTTTATCTTGTTGGTGTAAAAAATGCTATTTCTACAGCACAAAAAATGGGTATAAATAGTTTAAATATAAACAATGAATATGGTTTATCTTTAGTTCTTGGATCTGGAGAAGTATCATTACTAGAATTAACAAATGCGTATTCTGTTTTTGCAAACAATGGGACATATAATCCAATATCTTTTATAACAACTATTTCAGATAGAAGTGGAAATGTATTAGAAGAATATAGACAAAATAGTAATGTTGTTTTACCTGATTGGGTAGCTGGAAATATAAATGATATTTTATCTGATAATAATGCAAGAACTCCTCTTTATGGTCCAAATTCTGGACTACACTTTCCAAACAAGGCTGTAGCCGCAAAAACTGGTACTACAAACAGTTATAGAGATACTTGGACTATAGGATACTCTCCATCTATTGCTGTCGGTGTATGGGCAGGAAACAATGACAACACACCTATCAATAAACAACTTTCAGGAATGATAGCTGTGCCGATGTGGAATGAATTTATGAAATATGCATTAAAAAATGAAAATAGTACATCTTTTGAAAAATATCAAACTCCAAACAATATAAATATAGAAAATAAAAAGCCACCAGTGAATGGATTATATTGTTATGAAAATAATAATGTTAATTATAGTTATTCTATTTTAGATGAAAATGATTCTCAATATTATTTATGGAAAACAGTAGAAGATATATGGATTCAAAATAATACATGTCCTTTCTCAAATAATCCTACAAATGAATTAAATAATACT
>CAZYMY010000003.1:7938-16472 GCA_964648875.1 uncultured Candidatus Saccharibacteria bacterium
TCAAAATAATACATGTCCTTTCTCAAATAATCCTACAAATGAATTAAATAATACTATTATTCCTACATCTACTATTTTAAATCAATAATTATTTGATTATTAAAAAATAAATATTTTAAATAACTAAATATAATTAAATAAATAATTAATTAAATAATTAAATTTAAAATATTAAATTAAATTCTGTTTCTTTTTTTATTTTTTCTATTAAATTAATATTTATTTTATTTTTTAAATAAAACCTAACACTAGAATTAATATTTTTAATATTTACAACTTTATTTTTAAAGTCGATTTTTATATTATTTTTATTTAAATTTATATTTAAATCTTTATTTAAAATATTTAATATATTATTTTCTAACTCTTTTTTTGAATTTATTTGTGATCTGTATTTTAATATAAAATCTCCTATATTATTTATCATGTTTATTTATTTAAAGGCATAAGTAAATAAGTAAAGCTCTCATCTTGTCCATCTTTTATAAACACTGGTCTTGAGCTTTGTGTAAATAACAATTCTACATCTTCACTATTTAAATGTGATATACCATCTAAGAAATAATTACTATTATAACTAGCAACAATAGAATCTCCTTGTATATTTTTTGGTATTATTTCTTTTTCTAAAGCTCCTATTTTGTCATTTTTTGACTTTGTTTTTAATATTTTTTCATTACTATCTATTTCTATATCTATATAAGAATAATTATTTACAAAAATAGTAGATAAATTTAAAGTGTTTTTTAATTCTGTTTTATTTACATCTACTTTTGTAAGCCATTCTTTTGGAAATAATTGTCTATAATCTGGAAAATTACCGTTTATTGATCTTATAGCTAATATTGTATTTTCTTTTTGTATTGTTAATATACTATCACTTGAAAATATTTCTATTTCATCATCTTCATTTCCCTCTTCTTTTAAATTTTCTAAAATAGATATTTTTTCATTTATATTTTTTTGTGAAATTAATATATTTATGTCTTCACCTTCATTTTTAAATAAAATCTTTTTTTCTGCCAATCTAAAAGAGTCTGTGGCTACAGAATAAAGTTCATCACCTTTTGAATATATATAAATAGAAGATATTTCTGGTTTTATCTCTGATATTGAAGCACAAAAAGATACTGATTTTATAAGATCTATATATGTTTTTAATTTTATATTAGTAAGATAATTACCAAATTTTGGAATATTTGGAAAATCTTCAAGTTTTGTAGTTTTTAATTGAATTTTATTTTTTAAATAATATATATTAAACACTTCATCTACAAGCTCGCAAGTTATATTTGTATCTAAATTAGAAAAATAATTCGAAATTTTTGTTAAAACATCACCATTTATTAAACATTCTCCATTAACTAAACCTTTCATTGAAATAGTTTTTTCACAAGTTATCTCTAAATTTGTAGCACGCATTATAAGATTATTTTCTTCACTTTTTATATAAATGTTGTTTAAATAAGGATTTAAAGCTCCTTTATTTCTAGCTTTTCCAACTTGATTGATTATTTTAAAAAGCTTATTTGAATTAATTTCGAATTTCATAATTTTATTTATTTATATTAATTATAACTAATTAAAAGAAAATAACAATGTTTAAATAAATTACTAAATAAAGAAATATTTTTACTTTAAAAGTATTAAGTGTTTTTTATTTTCTCTGTTTAAATACTTTTATATAAAAAATATTTATTATTATATATAACTGTTGATACTGTTGAAAAACAAATAATCATTGATAAATAAAGGTTTTTTATAAGTGTAAATAATATTAAATATCTAATTAATAATTTAATAACTTTATTAGATTTTACAAAATAACTAGTTTGTTTTTTAATATATAAAAATATAAATTCTTATACTACAGTAATACTAAAGTTATTAACTATTTAATCAACTTTAAATACAAGAAAACTATATGTTTATTATATACAAATACACAGTTTATCAACAGAATTTAATTAAAATAATAATTTTTATTTTAATTTATTTTAAACCATTATAAATATCTTCTATTTCTTTATCTAAATATGGATTATCTTTTCTTTCTTTTTTAATCTTTTCATAAGAATGAATAACTGTAGTATGGTCTTTTCCTCCCAATTTCTCGCCTATTGTAGGATATGATACATCAAAATACTCTCTCAATATATACATTATTACTTGTCTTGGCTTTACTATATCTTTTCTACGAGTTTTATTATATATAAAATTTGGTGAAATATTGTAATATTCAGCTACTGTTTTTACAACTTCAGATATGGATACTGACTTTTTAGAACGAACATTATTTTTAATTAAGTTTTTTATACTAATTAATGTTACTTTTTGATCAAAAAGCTCTATTTGGGCTTGTATAAAGTTTGTTATACCTTCTAATTCTCTTATATTTCCATTTATATTTTCAGCTACATATTCTATTACTCCCTCTTCTATTTTTTCATTATTTTTTATTTTAGATCTCAATATATTTATTCTAGATTCATAGTCTGGAGCACCAACATCGACTATCATACCTTGGCTAAATCTTGATTTTAATCTATCTTCTAATCCGACAATAAAATTTGGATGTTTATCTGATGAAAAAATAATTTGTTTATTATCATTGTGTAAACTATTGAATAAATGAAACAATTCATCTTGTGTTTTTTCTTTTCCATTTATAAATTGTATATCATCCATTATAAAAATGTCGTATTTTTTATATTTTTCTTTAAAATTGTTTATTTTTTGGCTATTTACAGCTGACACAAACTCTAAATAATACTTTTCAAGAGAAGTATAAAATATTTTTTTATCAGGATATGTATTTTTTATAGTATTTCCAACAGCTTGTATAAGATGTGTTTTTCCTAATCCTGTATTTCCGTATATAAATAAAGGGTTATATATAATACCTGGATTTTTAATAATAGCTTGAGATGCGGCATAGGCTAATTCATTAAAAGTTCCTACAACAAAATTATTAAATGTATATTTTTGATTTAAGCCATCATCTTTGTTTACATATAAATCTTGTAATGGTAGAGAATTTGTTGGTTCTATGACTTTATTTTTAGCTTGAGCAGCCTTTTTTTGTAATGTTTCAAGTTTTACTGTGTGAAATTCTACTCCCCTTATCTCATCATGTATTTCTCTTAAAATCCTCAATATAAATTTATGATGTTTTTGAAGTAGCCATTCTTTAACAAAATCATTTGGTACTCCTATTATTATGACACCTTCTTTATAATTTATTATTTGAGTATTTCTAAACCAGGTATTAAAATTAACACGAGACAATTCAAGTTCTATTCTTGATAAAGCCATATCCCAGATTTGTTTATAGTCCATAGTTTTAATTCAGAAATTAAGAAATTTAATTATTAACTATTATACAGTAGAATAAAAAAATAAACAAACAAGAGATAAAAAATAGATAAAAAATAATTAAATACACAGATATTTTAGTCTATTGTTTTTTTGTGATATTTAAGATATAATAATGAAAATTAATCAATAATATAAATATATGGCATCAGGTGGCGTAACTTATAAACCAAAAAATAAAAAAAGATATACTACACACGGTTTTCTCGCAAGAATGAAAACTGCTGGAGGTAAAAAGATTATTAAAAATAGGAGACAAAAAGGTAGAAAAAATTTATCAGTATCAGAAGAGAAAGTCGTTTTAGTGAAAAGAATGAATACTGTAAAATCTAGTAAAGCAAAGGTTATAAAAAGATTAACTAAAAAGAAATAAAAAATAATGTTGAAAAAGATATATAAATTAAAATCTTTTGAAATAAAAAACTTTTTTAATAAAAAAAATACACTTTTAAATTCTTTTAGAGGTGTTTTTTTTGATTTAAAAGTTTTTAAAAATAATGAAAATAGAATTAAGATTACAATTATAATGTCTAGTAAAAATTTTAAAAAAGCAATATTTAGAAATAAAACAAGAAGACAAATATATAATATATTGCATTTATATGCAAAAGAAAACAATTCTTTTTTAAATAAAAACATGTCTTTATTTGTTTATCCAAAGAAAGAAATTAAAAATATATCATTTTTAGATTTACAAAAAGAAGTGTATAATAGTTTAAATAATTTAATAAAATAAAATAAATACATGTTTAATACTTTTTTTTATCAACCTATATACAATATTGTCGTATTTTTTCTAGATATTATACCAACACATGATATTGGTATAGCTGTAATTTTAACTACAATTTTTATAAAATTATTATTGTTAAAACCAAATATATCTTCACAAAAAAGTTCATATTTAATGAGAGAAGCACAGGTAGAAATAGATGAAATAAAGAAAAAATATAATGGAGATAATAGAAAAGTAGCAGAGGAGACAATGAAACTATATAAAGAAAAAAAGATTAAACCTTTTTCAAGTATATTAGTATTAATAATACAATTGCCTATATTTTTCGCTTTATATTATGTATTTATAGATGGTATAAAATTTAATGAAAGTTTACTTTATAATTTTATTCATTTTCCAGAACAAGTAAAACATTTAGCTTTTGGATTTATGGATTTATCACAAAAATATTGGTGGATAGGAATATTGGCAGGAATATCAATGTATATATTTTCAAAAAGACAGGCAGATATATTTAAAAAAATGTCTAATAATAATACTGACAATTCAAAACAAGATAGTTTTAAAAATATTTTTGCAAAAACAATGCAAACACAAATGGTTTATTTTTTGCCTATAATATCTGGTATTTCCGCGGCAGTACTCCCTTCTGTTCTAGGTCTTTATTGGACAGTAAATAATATTTTAAGTATATTCCAAGATATTTATATTAAAAGAAAATTAAATATAGAAAAATTTATAAAAGAACATAATAAAAAAGATTAATTATTATTCTCGTTTAATATATTAGAAATATTTAAAGTCCAAAGAGATCCATCATTTTTATTTATAAAACCTAAATGAGTTTCACTTTTATTTATTAAAAGATTTTTTGCATCTATTATATCTTTTATATCAGAGTCTTTTTCTATATCAAAAAGAAGAGATCCGTTAGTATAATCTTTATTTACTATATATAAAGAATCTTTCCATGAAGTCATACCTTGATACCAAGCATCAGGTAATCCAGAATCATAATTTTTAATTGTCTTTGGTACAGAACATATTATAAGATTATCAGAATCATTGTTTTGTGTACATTTGTTTGCCAATGTTGTAAAATTTAATTTTTCTAAATTATTTTTATCAAAACTTGTATTATTAAAATTATCATTTTTATAAATAACTAAGCCACCCCCTGTAAACATAGACACAATAACAGAATTTTTATTTATAGAAGCATATACTCCATATGAATCTTTATATATTTGTTCTAATATATTTAAGTTTGTTTTCTTATTTATATTTAATTTATATAAACTATTTTGCTCATATGCTGTATCTGTATTAAAAGCGTATATATCTCCATTATTTGATATTGAAAGTTTCCAATATGGAAGTTCTGATGTATATATTCTTTTTCCATATGAATCTATAGTATTTTCAATAATATACCAATCAGTATATATATCATTTTTTGAATTCTTTGTTTTATTTATTGATAATATATAAGCTAATATTTTATTATCTATAGAAGTAGAAATATGTTTTATATTATCTTGTAGATTTAATATATTTGATAGATTTGTAGCTGAACCATAATTATTTGGAATATTTGCGCTTATTGTTTTTATTTTATTATCTTCTCCATATTGCATAAAGACTTTACTTTTATAACCCTCTTTATCATTTAAAAAATATGCTCTCATTATATTTGGATAAGAGTTGATAGTCACTTGTATAGGTGTAGAAGTAGGAGCAGATAAATCTTTTTCATAAATAAATCCTGTCTCACTATCTACGAATTGTAAAATAGTTTTTGTTTTATTTATTATTTTTTCCTCCCCTTCTTCTAAATATTTATATGTATATGGTTTGTAATAATATGCATAACCAGCCACAGGTTTGTCCCACACTTTTATAATATCTTCAAAATAATAATCAAAAACAATACCATCATTATTTTCTTCGTCATCGTCTATACCATTACCATTTTTATCATCATTTCCATTATTTCTTATACCAAGTAAATCTCCAAAACTAAATTTTGATTTTGTATTATTTTGATTTTTTGTATTAGTGTCTATAGTATTTTTATTAAAAAAAAGAAAATATAAAACTATCAAAAGAGCAATTGATGCAAATATTATTATAATTATTTCTTTTTTATATTTTTTAAAAAATGATTCTTTTTCCATAAAATTATTATCCACCAGTTGATGAATAGTGTATAGCATCTGTTTCTTTTATTGTTTCATTTTGAATAAAACCATAACCAGAACCAATATCTCGCATCCATTTATAAACAGGGTTGTTTATACATTGAGAAACAGACCCTCCATTTTTACAACCGTTATCAATATCCACAGCATCACCTCTAGAATGATTTGACCCGTAACCGCCGAGTCTACATGATTTTGCACAAAGTTTATTATCGGTATTGTTAGTATTGTCACAAAATGGTTTTCCACAAGATTCTTTACAAACCTCTTCTTGTCTAGAATCAGATCTATAAGCAGATAAAACTTTTAATTTTATTCCAGAAAGATTGGCTCTATCTTCCATTAATTTAAACTGTTTAGCTCTTTCTTTTGTAAGTTTAAAATTACCTTGTATTGTTTCTAGATCCGATTCTTTTATAGAAAGTATTTCATTACATGTTGCTGACTTATTTCTGCTTGCCACAGATTTATTTTGATCTAATAATTTTTGACAATAATTTGGACTTGCTAAATTTGCAAGACGAGAACATCTATTTGGCACATCACCACAATATTTTGAATCTACTATTTCTTGAGCTACTGTATCCCAATTTTTTGCATCAAGTCCAGCTTTTAATTTTACAAATTTATCCATACTGCCCATGTTAAAAGTCATATCTATCAAAACATTTTGTATATTTTGTGGTAAAGCATTAAATTTTGTTTGCCCACCCGCATAATTTATAGCTATCTTTTTATGAGATTCAAAATCTGCGTCTAATAATTTTTTTATAACTTCTGGCTTTATTTTTACATTAATATCTCTTTTATCTACTAATTTTATAGAATCAGATTCTGACACACCAGCATCTATAAGTTGTTTTTTTACTATTTCAGGTTTGTCTCTTTCAATATTAAATCCTACACCGATAGTATCTTTTCCTGCTGTGTCTTTATAAATACTATTTCTCTCCCCCTCATCTTGTAAAAGCATATCCATGATATTTGTACTATTATATTTTGCATTTGGATTACAAGCTAGACCGTCTGTATTGCCTGGATTATAAGTTTCTCTTGGAATATTTTTTAATAAAAAATTAGTATCAAGAGACCAGCCGGCAAGTTGTGGATTTATAAAAGCTAAACCAGCATAAGCAAAAATAAAAATTACTAGAGCTATACCAGCAGTTTCTAACATTTTTTTTCCATTATTTTGTCCGTATATATTGTCAGTGGTACCTTTTATCACAGCCCCCATAATTACTCTTACAAGTATAAATAATATTATAGCTATATATACCCAAGTTAATATATTATTAAAAACATCAGTTACGCTAGCAGTACTATCACCTGTAAATACTGTAGTAGTAGGTTTTCCATCAAAAGAAGATACATTTTGATATGTTTCTGTGTTTTGTGCAAAAGAATATGTAATATTTGCAAATATATAAAATATAAAAACAAATAAAATAAAAGCTTTTTTCATATTAAACATATTTTAACATGTTTTTATTTAGATATAAATCTCACAGTCGTCTCACCTGTTTGATAAATTTTTGAATTATGTTCTATTTTTAAACCTATTCCAGAATTAGTGTAAAGTTTTTTTGGAGCATTATAATCAATTGTATTTGAATAGTTTATATTTCCCGGTATACCATTTAAAGACCAATTATATGAGAGATTTTCTATTCCATCTTTAGAAGAAAAATAAAAAGGCTCTGCTAATATTTCAAAATTTTCTTCTTTTTCTACTAAATATTCTTCATATTTTTTATTTATAGCATTTGCATAAGTAAGTATTGGATTAGAATATTTTTTATAAAGTATAGGCTTTACTTGTGCTGCTTTAATTTTTATTATTTTTGTAGCTAAAAGATTTTCTTGAAAATTATTTTCGAAAACCATTAATTTTATTTCATTTTCTGTTCTTGTTTTATCTAATTTTAAATAAATTGTATTTCCTCCTGTTTTTGAATATTGATAGCTGTTTATGCCATTTATATACCAATCATAAAAAAATTTTGAACTATCTAAATCGCCAAGAGGCGTAGTTAATTTTGTATTTGCAAATACCTTTATATCGCTCTCTTCTGAAATAAGAGGTTTACCTTCATAAAATAATGGTGTATAGCTATTTAAAACCTGCCAATTTAAATCTAAAGAAACAGTAGTAAAAGAATTTTGTGCATTTATTTTATAAAAAAAAGTAAAAAAAACAAAAGAAAAGAAAATAATTATAA
>CAZYMY010000003.1:16572-20813 GCA_964648875.1 uncultured Candidatus Saccharibacteria bacterium
GCATTTATTTTATAAAAAAAAGTAAAAAAAACAAAAGAAAAGAAAATAATTATAAAAGTCAAAGATTTTATATATTTAAAAATTTGTTTTAACATTTATATATTATAACAAAAAACTAAATAAATTGTTCTTCCTTTTTCTTTTTTGCCTCTAACAATTGCGCTGGATTTGTAGTTATTATCTGATCTTCTACATAAGAAGAAACAACTTTTATAGCAACATGTTTTTGCCCTGCAAAGAAAATACCCTCACCTACTCCAGATTCTAATAATAAATATTTTTCTTCATCAGTAAGATTAAATGTTTTTTGTACTAAGTCTATACTTGAAGGAGATTGTTTTAATAAAAGCAACATACTAGAGTTTGTGATAATTGGTAATCCATATTGAGATCTTAAAAAGTCTCCAACATCTTGAGATATTGTAGCCAAACCTAAATAGTATTTTCTTCCTCTTTTTGCCATACCAAAAAGGAATGATGCAGTGTCTTCATTTTTCATCATAATCCAAGCCTCGTCTATTATCAAAAGTCTTTTTTTCAATTCTTTTCTTACAGCTCCCCATATAAAATGTGTTATGAGATACATCGCTACAGGTTTTAATTCATCTTCCATGTCTCGTATAGAAAAACAAATTAATTTTTTATTTATATTTACATTTGATGGTTGTCCAATAAAGCCTGACCATACACCGTCTATATATTTTGAAAGTCTTTGTTGTATATTTTCTGACCCTTCAATGCCTGAAAGTACTTCAGAAAAATCTTTTAATAAAGGAAATTCTATACCATCAAGGCTTTCAGTATCACTTGTTATATCTTTTATAGCATATGTCTCACTCAAAGCTTTGTATACCATAGCATCTTCTTCTGGTGTTAATCCTCCGAGCATCACTCTTATTAATCCTACTAGATTTATAATATTACTTCTTAATACATCCCCTACAGACTCATCTTCACCTGGAATTGGTAAATCAAATGGATTTATATGATGATTAGAATTTAAAGAAATATTAAAATATCTTCCACCAACAGATTCTGCTAAATATTCATATTCTTTTTCTGGGTCTATTATGATGACATCAGTATCAAACATAAGAGTACGAAGTATTTCTAATTTTGTATAATAGGATTTTCCAGATCCAGATGTAGCAAATACCATACTATTATAATTTTCAAGAGAAAATCTATCAAAAAGTATAAGAGAACCATTGTGTCTATTCATCCCATACAAAATGCCTTTATCAGAAGAAAGATCAAAAGATACAAATGGAAAAAATGAAGATAAAGGAGAAGTATTTAATTGATTTGTAATTTTCAATTCATCTTTACATATAGGAAAGACGGTAGTCAAAGCTTCAACTTGTTGAAATAATGCTGGTCTCACATATACCAATTTACTTTCTAATATATTTTTTATTTCTGTTTCAGTTTTTTTGATATCATCTTCTGTGTCACTATAAATAGTGAGATAAAGTCCAACCTCAAACATTTTTTCTGTAGATTGTTGCAATGAGTCTCTGAGATCTTCGAGATCTTGTAATGCTGTCTCTAGTTTTGGATCACGAATCTCCCCTTTTTCTTGTTTTGTATACATTTGGCTTTCTATTTCCACAACCTTTTTTTGAAATTTTTTCATTATCTCGCCTGTATCAAGTGGTGTTATATGTATTGAAACATTAAAAATTTTATCTAGATTTATTATTGGAGCAAGCCAAGAATCATTTAAATATCTAGGATATGAAATTATAAAAAAACTTTTAACTATTTTTCCAGATAATTCTAGTTTTTGGGCTTCTATTTTTACTCCAGCTGGAGCTATAATATTTTTTAATTCTTGTATTGCTTTATCATAAATCTCCTCTCTTCCGAGTTCTTTTGTCTTATCTACATTATTTGTTTTTAAAAATAAATCAAATATTCCCATATTTTTATTCTTTTGATAAATTAGGTGTATCAAGCTCATTTGGATTATAAAGCTTATAAAATAAGTCTAAAATCTCCTCTGTATTAGACATTTCTATTTTTAATCCAAGATTTGTCAATCCACTTATCACGATAGACACTCTTTGCATCAATTGACTTTTATTTTTAGTAAATTCTATATCATTCATTCTTGCTGCATTACCAATCAAATTTGGTATATCATATGGCACTATAATATAAAAACCTTTTGTCATTATATTTTGTTCTTCTGTAAATTTTTGGATAAAATCTATATATTCTTTTATCTGTATTTTTAGTAAATCTTCTTTTACTTCAGTTTCTCTTTCTTTTAAAAGAGAAATATAATTTCTAACATCTAATTTTTTAGATGTTATAAAAAATTGCACATTAAAATTTAATGAATTTAAAAATGATTGAAATCCATTTATTATACCAACTTGCTCATCTTCACTTTTTAAAGATAAATTTAAAGAGCTAGAAGATAAAATAGCGCGCATATTGCCATCATTTAATACAATTAAACCATTTCTTATTTCTCTTATTTGTACAAAAGATTGAGATGTGTTTTTTATCATGTTTCTATTATATCATTATAAAAACAATATCAAATATAAAATAATATTTTATATTTGATATTTTCCACCCCTTCTTAGCAATTCTTCTCTCAGATTTATTTTACCTTTTCTTTTGTCTAAAATATCTAAATTGTCACCCAATTCCTTTAATTTTTCTAAAGTTATTTTCTCATGAGTATTTTCTGTATTTATAATTATATTTTCATTTTTATGTTTTTTTAATTCAAAATCTTCTTCTTTTTCTATCTTTTTTTCTTGTCTCCATATATACATTTTATTGCTTAATATAAATTTGTATGCAGATTCTAAAACATCAGCAAATGGTCTACTATTTATTTTTGCAAAAGCCAAGCCTAGAAATGTGCCAGAAAATATAAATATAAAAAATATTGCTATTATACGATATGGTATAAGCTTCCAAAATATATAAGCAAAAGCTATGGCGCCGACAGTATAACCAAATTGCTTTACTGTAAGAGGGCCAAAAACCTTGTCTTCAATATCTAAAAATTGAGGAATTCTAAATTGCATATTTATATTTTAACATATCAATTAAATATCCTCTCTATATGGGTCTAATATTTCATTATTTTCTTCCTCTGTTTGCATGCTGTATTTATATAAATCAGAATTATTTTGTTGAGTAGGGATTTCTTTTTTACCTCTTTCTTCTCTTAAAGCATTTAAATCTATTCTTTTATCTTCATGTATACTCAATTTTTGTTTTAAAGTGTCAGCAAAAGTTTTACTTAAATCCAATTCCTCTTCTGCTATTTCTTCTTCCTTTTTTATTTTTGAATCTTCTATTATTATTTTTTCTTTTTCATTTTTTATTTGTCTTATTCTTTGCAATCTTTCTTCCTCTTCTTTTCTTTTTGCTTCTTCTCTTGCAAGTCTCAATTTTTCTTCCTTTTGTATTTGTACAAAACGATCTTTTATCATATTTGAGTCAGAGATATTTTTTATATTCATCTTTTCTAAAAGAGTCGCTCTATTCATTTCTTGTTTTGGTTTTTCTTCTGTTTCTATTTCTGTTTTTTTATCTGACATATTATTCACAGGATTTTCTCTTTCTTTATACTGAATAAGCACACTTCCCTTTCCACTCAAAGTGCCAGTTCTTTCTAAAAGAATTTTTCTTAATTCCTCTTTTTCTTTTTCATCATTTTTATTTTTCAATGTTATATGTCTTATCTCAATATTATTTTTTTCTTTATTTGAAAGTAATTGTTTTCTTATCTCTGATAAAATATATGAATCTATATCTTTTAATATCATTTCAGTAATATTGTCCTCTATCTTTATATTACTTGTTTTAAGACTTTCTAATAAAGTATGTTTTGCTTCACTTATTGGAAGTAGTCCCACAAGTATAGACACTATAAGATTTTCAATTATTATTTTTGCTTTATCAGAATCTATTTTTTCTATTTCACAAATCATCCTTATATCTTTTTCTAATTTTTCACCTAAAATATAATCTTGTATAATCTGTGGAGTTTGTTTAAACGCTTTATCAAATTGATCTATAGTTTCATCATCATTTTTTCTTTCATTTTCATCATTTCCTAAAAATATAGATTCAATAGTTTCCTTTATCTCAGGATTTTCATTCGCCCCCACTTCATCATTTTCTATATTATTTATTTTTATTTGAGTTTCATCAGACATAATTTAATTATATCAAAAAAACTAAGATAATATAAAATATTTATTTATAAA
>CAZYMY010000003.1:20913-22805 GCA_964648875.1 uncultured Candidatus Saccharibacteria bacterium
GTGTTATTTGGTTTTGTGTTTTGATTTGTATTAGGACTTTTTTGAGTCTTTTCAAGCTCCCTTACTTGCTCCAGTATTTTTTCCAATCTTTCTGTTTCATTTATATTTTTATCTTTATTTATTTTTTCTATTTCATCTTTAAACTTTTTATTTTCAGGTTTATCTATTTCTTTTGTAAAATGATCTTTTTCATATCCATTTTTTTCAAAATGATTGTCTAAATTTTTATATATAGCCTCTTTTCTTTCTTTTTCATCTGTTTTTTTATTTGCCTTATTTATATTTTCATTAAAATCATTATCATTTTCCATTTTCTCGTCAATATTATATTTAGGTTTATTCTTTTTACCTTCAAGCATGTCAGCTATTTCACCAGAGTTAGACTCCATACCAATTTTTTCAGTCGGATTACGCCACCATCTTCTTAATCTCTTTAGATTTCTTGTTTTACCTTGATCATTTAAGAAATTATGATGTTCTTGCTCTTTATAGTATCTTTGTTTAAATGAAGAAGCGGCGCTTTTGTTAGAACCTTTTCCAAAATCAGAAGCGTTTGCTCCACCTAGTTTCGCCATTTTTTCAAAAGTTTTTGTATTTCTTGCATCAAAAGAAGCATTTGATGTTTTTAGTAATGCTCCACGGAAAGCTTTCCCTGCTGTAGATCCTCCATTTCTTTTCATCCATTCACTACTTCCAATTTTTCTTGCTGCACCACCAAGTGTACCTCTCATTACTTTTCCTGCACCTCCGAGCACAATTCCGCCTGCTACGCTATTTATTTTACCTGATATTTGTGTACCAATTTCTCCACTTAATTTTTTAGCTGTAGAAATGGCTAATTGAAGTACTACTATTGCTATCACAGAAGCTATGGCAGCTCCTATAAAGTTTGGATTGTCACCACCGATACTTATACTATTTATATCAATAGCATTTGGATCTTCTGATTTTATATTTACTATTTCACCAGCTGTAGTTCCAATTTTCAATGCTAAAAGTAGCATAAAGAAAAATATAGGAGCCATTATGGATGAATTTACAAAATAATCTATAGTCATTTTTCTGTATTTATCCATATGTTCATTCACTCCTGTTGGAAGTAGCATCAAAGGAGAAAATATCATACATAATACCAATGTTAATGTTCTTGCAAATAAAAGTATTGTAGCTTGAAACAGTACAAATATAGAAGTTATAGTCACAAGTAATTTTACAATAGATAAAGGTATTAGACTCCAAGTAGCATAATAATATGCTATATCATCACTGTTTGATAACATTGTTTTTGTATTTAGCATGTTTTTTATATTTTCTGCCAAGCTAGCACCTTCTCCATGCATACTTCTATATATCGCAATAGAAAGTGTATTTGTCTGATCTATTAGCCAACCAACAGCATCATAAGAAAAATATACAAATAAAGCAGCAAGTAATACTTTCGGTAAAGCTTTTTTTAGATTTGCTGTGTCATTGTCTATAAGAGATCTTATTATTAAATAAAATATTATCGGTAAAAGCAGAGACATCACCAATGTCAATATTACTGTTCTAAATATTTCATATGCTCCCATTGTTTTTACCCATCCAGAAAAATTATATATACAAAAATGTGTTATCCAATCAAACAATTCTCCAATAAGAGTAAGTATGGTCTGAGATATCATATTTAATCCTTCAAGCAATTTATTTATGATATATGCTACTACACTACAATGTGGAGGATCTGACATAACACCAGCAAGAGATGTAGAACAACTTTGTGTTAAAGGTTTGGTCTCAACATTAGAATCTGGAGCTGTTAAATTTTCTATATTATCAGCTTCATTTTCATAATTTATCAAACCCAAACTTAATGATTTTATCCCATATACTGCTTCATCATTCCATTTCCA
>CAZYMY010000003.1:22905-26697 GCA_964648875.1 uncultured Candidatus Saccharibacteria bacterium
GGCCGTCATGTATATTCTCGCGTCTACCTCTTGTGAAAAAACGGAAAAAATAAATAACAAAATAAATACAGACCTCAGTATTTTATGAGATAAAAATGAAGAAAATATATATTTTTTCATTTCTTTATTTTAACATAAATATTCTATAAGACTGATTTTTTATAAAAATATAGACCCCTTTTATAAAAGAGGTCTATATTTTGAATATATTTTATTGTGCTACACTTGCGCCATCTTTACACCAATTCATTATATTATTTTTTGTCATATTCATAGCATTTTCATCAACACATTCACTAGATTGATTTTTATTTGTGGCACAATATCTTTTTATTTCATCTAATATTCCAGATTCACCACTATTACACATATTATCTACATCATTTATTGCTTTATTTATATTATCCAATTCTTCTTCTGTGATTGTAGGAGCAAGTTCTGACATATTACATATATCGACACCTATCTCTTTACACAGTGTTATTTCAGAATATTCTGCTATTTTTTTATCTGTAGTTTTAAATACATACTTTGCTCTAGCCAATCTTGATACATTTGGAGTAAGTTCTGTTATATCTTTTGCTCCATAACCATTTAATATTTTTATTTCATTTTCTGTAAATTTTAGTTTTATCATAGTGCTAGATGTACCTGTAATTTGTTGTTTTGCTTGGCCTGTAGTATCTATAAAAGGTTTTATACCATCTCTTAGCATTTTATATGCCCTTATTCTTAAATATCTCAAGTTTTCTTCTGTATATTGACCAGACATCTCATCTTTTGTTGGTATATATCTTTTCGTGTCTTCTATTGGTTTACCATCTTTATCATAATCCATAACAGAAGGATCATCATCTGCCTCCACATAACTAGGAGAGTAAAGCCAGTCTTCCATAAGTATTTCAAGACTTTGATCATCTACTGTTCCATTTAAAGCTTTTGATAAAGCCTCTTGATTATTGTCTAGATCTACATTTTCTGTATTAGTTAATTCGTCTAAAAGTTTTTTCATTTGTTGTTCTCTATAATTGTTATAAGCCATCTCTTTGATGAGTTTTCTTGTTTCCAATATTTCATTTTGTATTGCTATTGCTATTTTATATCCAGCATTAGCTTTGTTTTTTTCATCTGCTATTGATGTTTTTGTTTTTTTGTTTTGACCACTTATCCATCCGACAGTTAATCCTACAGGACCACCAAGCCCAAAAAGTAAAGCGGTTGATCTCAATTCCTGATCCCTTGCATTCTGTGATGCTTGGAGTACTGCTGAGGGCCCATATTTTGTAGCATATTTTAATATTAAATATGTATATGTATGATCATTAAGTTTTTTAATATTAAATTCTCTTAATCTTTCATATATATCTATACGATTTTTCAAATCATCTATAGTCCATAGTTTTGTGCCAAGTAAATAATCTCTACTACTAGATGCACTTTTTTTATAAAGATCATCTTGTGCCATAGTTGAATTTCGTAAAGATGATAATGAGTTTGCTAATTGTTTATATGGATTGTCCCCTTCACTCATTGCCTCGTTCATATCTGTTGTCCCTAAATTTATAATAGAACTGGCTACAGAGAGTGCATTTGTGAGTGTTGACTGCCCGTTCGATAATTTATTGTTTATAGCATTTGCTTTTACAACTAAAGCCTGAATACGAGATTGTTTTCCTGCTGCTATATTTTCTTTTGTGACAGCGCCACTTCCTTCTACAGAAGTATTTTGGCTATCACAATATTTATCAGGATTTGTAGGATCAAATTTTATCTCATTACCATCTTTGTCTAAACATTTTTCTTTTCCTATTACCATTCCATTTGCTTTTGTTTGTTCTTCTTTTTTACTTAATTTTTCTTTTGTTCTATTTATTATACTTGAGAATGCAGACATTGCTACACCAGATTTTGTATTTGCTGGATCAGCTAAAGCTTTTTCTGTTTCTTTTCCACCATAATGTGCTTTTGCTAGACCTATAAAAGAAGCTCTAGCCAGCTCACCCTTTTTACCACTTTTTACAAGAGTAGTTTTTGTTGCATTTTCCGATTTCCAATATTCTTTTTCATCTGTTTGGTCAAATAATGATGTGTCACATAATTCATCAATATCAACATTTTTTACAGGTGGCTTTGGTTTTATCATTGTCTCAGGTTCACCATTTTTTATTATATCTTTTAATTCTTTACTAGAGCATATTTCATTTTTCGCTATATATGACAATGTTTCTTCTAATATTTTTCCAGTTTTTTCTTCAGATTTATTTCTTAAAAAGTTAGTCGCTAACTTCATAGCATCTACAGAATAATTTGAAGTATTTTGAGTTCCTTCTAATTCTCCTAAACCTTTTTTTATTTCATTTATTTCAGTATAATCTAAATAATCTTCTAAATTAGTTATTATATCTTTTCCATTTGTAAAAATATTTGTAGATGGACCTTTTTTAATTCCTAAATCTTTTATGATGGTATCACCAACTTCATTAAGCACTTCACCAGAAGCATTTTTTGCAAAACTTTCTAAATCAAAATTTTTTATGTTCTGTACCACATTTTTCGCTGTTATTGTGTTTTGATAGAGATTCATACCAGCTTTTATTGTAAGACCTAAATCAAATTTTTTATCTATTATCATTTTAGATATATCTTTACCTAGTATTGAAGTTAGGGTAGCGTCACCGGCAACTGTAGCATTTGCTTTTTTTATAAAAGCAAATTGTGTAAAGAAAGAAATTAAAAGTATAAACGCTGTTATTTTTTGGAATTTTAAATTATTGTTTTTCATATATTTATTTTTATTTTAATTTCTAATTTTTACACCAAATCTTTTAAAATAATCATAAAAAGAAGTAGCGACAGATATGAGATCTGGTTTTAGATTTGTAATAAACATTTCACTATTTGTAAGTAAATATCTTCCTGGGTCTATTTCTATTTGCATCAATGATTGTAAATACGCTATTTGTTTTGAAAATATATTAATTAATTGTATTTGATAATCCGCTCCCTGTTCTGTGGCTGGTATTGATAGTAAATTACTTATCAAGTTTTTTGTAGCATCTACTGTTTTTTGTAAATCTGCATTTACACTATTTCGCAATGCTGTCCATTCAGCTTCATTTGCTGGTGTGCTGTATTTTGTGTTTGCACTCTTTATTGAGCTATTGTATGTATCAAAAGAGTTTCTTATATTGTCGTAATAGTCTTGAAGATTTTCTTTATTTTCTTCGCGGATTATCTTTAAATCACTTTTTGTATATTTACGTCCAGATACTTGTGACTCATAGCTTAATATTATATTTGCTAAAAATTTGCCACGAAGTGTAGGGTCTGTGATACCATTTTGCTCTAAATATAAATTTGTATAATAAAGTGATTTTGAAAGATCTTCTGTGATATTTGCATCAATATTTTCATTATAATTTATTCTATTCTCATCTTCATTTTCATCTATTAGATTATAATCTCTAGCTATTTTTTCTATATCTATATACATTTCTTTATTATTATTTTTTGTATAAGCATATTTGCTAGGGCTTGATACATTTATTAGTATCACTCCAATTACTGCTATTGTAGCAAGAGCATAAAGATATACTTTTAAATTTACATTTGAAAATACTTCTCTCGCTCTTTCTAAAATCAAAGCAATTTTATTTTGATTCATATTTTTTATTAATTTTGTAAGTTAAAAAACTAAACGACTTTATATGTTTATACAATAATTTTAACATATAAAAAATTTATTTTTATAATTATATATTCTTGTATTTAAAAAGAATCACCCGATTTTAA
>CAZYMY010000004.1:0-13185 GCA_964648875.1 uncultured Candidatus Saccharibacteria bacterium
CAATGGCTGATATAGATAAAGGAAAGAAATTTATGATGTGGGGGCTCGGAGCTTTGTTTATAATGGTATCTGTATGGGGGATAATAAAATTAGTACAAGAAGTTTTGGATATAAAACAAGAGCCTATACAAATACAGCCAGTCACTTTTGGAAATATTACTGATTATTCTGATTCTGGATCTAGGCCAAGTTCTTCATCTGGAGGGTCTACTGTTGGTGGAGGAAGTGAACAGAACCCGCAAGTCAGAGGTACTGAGTTTATCAAAAAAACAGATTATTCAAATACAACAAATTATCCACTTTTAGTACCAGGAGATTATTCTACTAGCTATAAAGAAGAGCGTATAAAATTATTTGAATTAGTAAAAAGTAAAAGTTGTATTGGAGCAGACGGTGATGAATATTTTTCAAGAACATATTTTGGTGCAGGTGTTGATGCTGTGAAAGAATTTCAAACAAAAAACGGTTTAGTTGTAGATGGTAAAGTTGGTTCAAAAACATGGGAAGCTTTATCTACTCCTACTGGGCAAAAGACATCAGATGGTACATTTGTTAGATCTTGTGGAGCTATTCAAGATGTGCATTAGAATAGATATTTTTTAAATTAAAAAAATATGAACCACGATTTATAGGATAAAATACAACCCCTCCTAAATCCTCCCCCAAGTGAAGGACTTGAAATACAAATTCATGAATTATAAAATCTGAATTTTAATTTTAATCTAAATCAAGAAAATTAAGGTTCAATACAAATTTATAAATAAATTCTTGGCCTATACAACCCCCTTGACAAAAAATCTTATCGGTGTATACTATATATAGAGATAAATGTTCTTTGTTAGTCAGCTTTTTAGCTCACCAAAAAGAACATTTTTTTATTTTTGAATTATTAACAATTTTAAAAACATAAAAAAATGGATGAAAAAGTTTTAGCATTGGTGTATAAGATCTTTGTCGCAGCTGTGATCTTGCTGATCGTACTGTTTATTGCTACCCCGTTTGGATCTATGGCGTATGATTGGGTAATGAGAAATGGCAAGATGTCTAGCCTGCCTTTCTTTATTGTGATTATAACCATACTCTTGGCGCCGATTACGATCACGAGTATAAAAAGAAAACAGAACTAATATGGCTACAGAAAATTCTGTATGGAGTGAATCAAAAAAGGTTTATTCCAAAGCGGCATTTGGACTTTTTTTTGTAGGACTTATAGCTCTAAGTGTAATTCCGCCATCGTGGGAAATAAATTGGAGCTACGTGATTCTTGGAGCTATCGCGATCGGGCTTTTCTTCGCGGCGAAGAAAAATAAGACTCTCAGGAATTGGTTAATTGTTGGAGTAATATTTTTTTTGCTGTATAGATCGGGGAAACTCGCAGAGATCTTAGGATCACTGCTTGAAAAAGTTTCTGGTCTTATTGGTCCAGCTATGATCATATTTTTGATCTGGCTTTTTATACCGAAGAAAAAGAAAACCTAAAAAAGTTGACTATTTAATACAAATAGTCGTTGAATTACATATTTTATTTCAAAATTTATATATATCGTTTTTTTAAAGAAATGCTAAAACATTTCTTCACAGACGATATCAATGGATTTTGATATAAACTGTGTCGATTTGACGGCTATTTTATTTTGCATATTTTTTAAATAGGTTTAAATTTCGATTATTTTTTTATGTATTTTGAATTCTTTCCCCCTTGTGCCATACGCTAAAGCTTCGGCGGCACGCGGTCGGGGGTTAGGGGGAGTATCTTTGTATTTTCTCCCTTTCCTTTGGAAAGGGTTGGGGATAGGACTGTATTTTGTATTTCTTCCCTCTCCTTGGGAGAGGGCTAGGGTGAGGTCAGAAAAATTATTGTGAATAAATTTATTGACTATTGTTTTTTAATGATATAATCTAGGCATAGGTTATTTAGTCAGATAATCTTTAATTATTTAATTTAAACATTTTCAATTATAAATTTTATGAAAAAATATATTTTAGTTTTAGCAGGATTTGCTTTTGCTTTATCTTTAGGGATGGCTTCAGCACAAAATGTAGGCGCTACAGTTTCTGGATGTTTGGAGTGGAATCAAGGCTGTATACAGCAAGGCCGAGATGATACTGGACAAATAATATGTCTTAAAACTGGCAACACAACTTGTAAAAGAACAGGAACAATCTCAGCTGGTACACAACAGACAGGCACAGGTGTATACCCAACAACTGGTACAACATATCCCAATACAGGCGCTTATCCTCAGCAAGGAGGAACTGTTGGTACAGGAGGATATGGATATGCTGGTCAACAAAGACAAATGGGCTCTAATCAAGTTGATTTTTCTTTCTTCACAGGTATTATCGGTGGAGTAGGAGCAATAGTTAGAATGCTTCCTCCAATTCTTCTTGGAGCTGCAGTGATAGTATTCTTTTGGAGTTTGATAAAATTCCTTTGGACTTCAGCAGATAAACCTGAAGATAAAAAGAAAGCACAATACATAATGCTATATTCTCTAGCTGCTATATTTATAATGGTCACGCTTTGGGGAATAATTGCTTTCTTCGGAGATATTATTGGTATAAGACAAGATGTGATAGTCACATCTCCAACTCTTCCTAGATAATATTTTTTAGAATATTTTAATTTAATTAAAAGATTTCGCTGACTAATTTTATAGTTAATAAAACATCATCATAGAGATGATGTTTTATTTTAAAAATAGACATGTTATACTTGTTTATATAAAAATAAAATAATTAAATTTTATGCAAGGAGCAGAAAGTGTTTTAGCTAAACTTATAAATGTAGTATTGTCAGAAGTCGCAAATCCAGTATTTTATGTCGTGTCAGCACTTTGTTTTGTATGGTTTCTTTTCGGTATAGTGAGATTTCTTTGGGCAAAAAATTTAGGAGATCAGGGAGCTATAGATGATGGTAAAAGAAATATGCTTTGGGGAATTGTCGGTTTACTTATAATGTTTTCTGCAGGAGCAATTTATAATTTTATAACTTCATTTTTCCAATAATTTATGAAAGAAAATAAAAAAGATGAAAATTTAATGCAAGAAATAATTTCTTTTCTAAAAAGTAGGGGATTTATTTTTCCTTCTAGTGAAATATATGGAGGATTTAATGGTGTATATGATTATGGTCATTATGGATATCTTTTACAAAAAAATATTAAAGATGCATGGATGAAAAGTATGATTCAAGAAAGAGATGATGTGGTGGCACTTGATTCAGGTATTTTTATGCATCCGACTACATGGAAAGCCTCAGGTCATATAGATACTTTCAATGATCCGCAAATAGATTGTAAAAATTGTAAAGCGAGATGGAGAGCTGATACTATACTTGAAGACTTTGGTATAAATGCTGACAAACAAAGTTTGGAATTTATAAATACAGAATTAGACAAATTGAGAGAAGAGAAAAAACTTATATGTGCAAATTGTGGTAAAGCAGAGCTTACAGCCGCAAAAATATTTTCTCTTATGGTAAAAAGTAATCTTGGTTCACCGACTGACGCATTAAGTGAAGAAAATGTCGTATATTTAAGACCAGAAACATGTGGAGGAATTTATTTGGAATATAAAAATACTTTAGACTCTCTTCACCCAAAACTTCCTTTTGGCATAGCTCAAATAGGTAAAGCATTTAGAAATGAAATAGTTACAAAACAATTTATTTTTAGGACTCGTGAATTTGAGCAAATGGAAATGCAATATTTTTTTAATGCAAATTTAGAAAACGCTACAGAAAATTATTTTTCAGAATGGAAAAAATATAGAATGAATTTTTATTTAGAATACGGCATAAATTCTGAATTTTTAAAATTTTATAAACATGAAAAATTGGCACATTATGCAAGCGATGCATATGATATAGAATATAAATTTAAAATGTTGGGGAGTAGTTTTAAAGAAATAGAGGGTATACATGCGAGAGGCGATTGGGATTTGTCACAACATGCTAAATTTTCAGGAAAAGATTTATCATATTTTGATGAAGTCAGCAGGGAGAGATTTATACCACATATTGTAGAAACATCCGCTGGTGTTGCTCGCAATATGCTTGCTTTTATAGATAATGCTTATACAAAAGAAACAATTTTAAAAGAAGACAAAACAATTTCTTTAGATGTGAACCCCGCAAGCGAAACATCTTCAGAAACAGTTTTGTCTTCTAAGAGTGAAGAAAGAATTGTCTTAAAATTAGACAAAAGACTTTCTCCGGTGAAAGTAGCAATATTGCCACTTATGAAAAAAGAAGAATTGTCTATTCCTGCTAGAAATATTTGGAAAGATTTATCTAAAAAATATTTTTGTGAATTTGATATATCTGGAAGTATAGGAAAAAGGTATAGAAGACAAGATGAAATAGGTACTCCATATTGTATTACTTTTGATTATGAAAGTTTAAATGATAATTCTGTGACTATAAGAGATAGAGATACCATGAGTCAAGAGAGGATAAAAATAGAAGATCTTAAAAAATACTTAGAAGAAAAATTAGGATTTTAAAATAAATATAGTTTTTAAAAAATTTGCAAAAAAAGCTAAAATGTAGTATATTTTGCTAATCATTTATTAAAAATATGGCTCAAGACAAATTAATTAAACTTGTAAATAAGGAAACAGGAACTACTTATCACACAAGAAAAAATAAAAAATTGGTTACTAGAAAAATAGAACTTAAAAAGTTTGATAAAAAACTTCGCAAGCATGTAACTTTTAAAGAATCTAAAAAGTAAAAATTTAAATTAATTTTTTGGTTTAGGTTAGATTTTACAAAAAACCAAAAAACAAATTTGAGTTTTTAAATTAATAAAAATATATGTTAACACTAAAATTCACAAAGAGAAATAAAGGGGAAAATAAATCTGGAATGTTGAAAGCTGTATATTATAATTCAAAGCAAAAAGTAGAATCTATTTTTGTTGATGCTATAGAGTTTAGAAAAATATATAGAGAGACAGGATCTTCTAGCGTTTTTAATTTAGAAGGAGAAGGTAAAAAACTTCAAGCTATGGTACAAGATATACAAAATGATCCAGTAAAATACGAGCCAATACATGTAGATTTTTATATAGTAGAAAAAGGTTCAAAAATTGATACTGAAATACCTTTAGAGTTTATCGGAGTGTCAGAGGCAGTAAAGACTCTCGGAGGTCAATTGGTAAAAGTTATGCATGAATTGCATATAGAAGCAGAAGCTGATAAATTGCCACATTCTATCACTGTAGATATATCATCTCTTACAGATTTAGATTCTGTGATAAAGGTATCTGATATAAGCTTGCCATCTGGCGTTTCTTTATATCATGTAGATGCTGATGATATAGTGCTTGCTATAGCAAAAGCTGAAGAAGAAGATTTGTCTACACCTGTAGAAGCAGATATTTCTAATATAGAAGTAGAAGAAAAAGGAAAGAAAGAAGAAAAAGAAGAGGGGGCAGAATAATTTAACAAAAAAGATTATTTCTATAAATAAAATACCATTTATATATGGTATTTTATTTTAATTTATATTTTAATGTTTTGTTAAGAGAATATTATCTTTTTATTTTGATATGTTATAATTTTTTATGTTATGAGTATATTTAAAACTAAGAATAATCGTCTGATTCGTTTTTTTTCTATATTTGTTTTAATAATATTTATATTTAATATAAATATATCTTTAGCGCAAAATTTAGATGAGACAAGGGCAAAACTTCAAGCAGAGCTTGCAGATCTAGAAAGGCAAATTGAAGCTCAACAAAAAATTATAGCAAATACGCAGGCCGAGTCTGCTTCTTTGTCTAGAGATATATCTTTATTGCAATCTCAGATTAATAAAAAACAATTAGAAATAAAAAAAATAGACAATAATATATATTCTTTATCAAATCAAATTACTACAAAAAATACAGAATTGCATGAATTAAATAGAGATTTATCAAAACAAAAAGATGCCCTTTCAAATGCTGTGAGAAGTATGAATTATTTTGATGATATGAATGGTCTATTAAATTTACTTTTAGAAAATAAATCTGTATCTGATTTTTTTCAATATGCAGATAAATTTGTAATGTTTCAAGATTCTATAAATAGAGATGTAAATGATATAAGACTTACCACAAATAAAGTGTCTAAAGTAAAAGAAAGTTTAGAAGATGATAAAGATACACAAATAGCATTAAAGAATCAACAAAAAGAAGAACAAAGTAAAATAGACGCAGCAAAAAGTAAAAAAAATACTTTATTGAAAGAGACAAAAGGACAGGAGGCTTTATATAAAAAACAACTTGCTGAAAAACAAGCAAAAGCATCTCAAATACGAGCAGCATTATTTAGTTTTGCTGGAGGAGCTACAAAAGCTATACCTTTTGGAGATGCTTTAAAATATGCGCAAGCGGTAGAAAAAAACACAGGGGTATCAGCAGCCTTTGTGCTTGCTATTTTGACACAAGAGTCATCACTGGGGGCAAATGTTGGTAAATGTAATTTATCTGATACTACTTCTGGAGCTGGGTATAATGTAAATACAAATGCCCAGTATACAAATGTTATTAAACCATCAAGAGATTTGCCAGGATTTTTGAAAATTACATCTAGTTTAGGTATGGATCCATTAAAGACTGTAGTCTCTTGTCCTATACCTTCTGCTGGTGGATATGGTGGAGCTATGGGCCCAGCACAATTTATACCTTCTACATGGCTTTCTGTGGCTCCTAGGATAGGGGTAAGCAATCCTTGGAATGCTCATGATGCTATTTATGCCTCATCGCAATATTTAGCTGATCTTGGAGCTACAAGTTCTTATACATCACAGATAAAAGCTGCATGTAAATATTATGGCACTGGAGGAAGCACTTGCTCATATGGTAAATCAGTAATGTCAAAAGTGGCTGGTATACAAGAAAAGATAGATTATTTGAATCAATATGGGAATTAATTTCAATCTTGATAAATTTTGAAAAATCTGATAAGATATAAAGACTTTTTAAAATAATTATTAAAAACTAATATATGTCAGACATAGAAAATATCAAAATAGATGACTTGGCTAAAGCCGGTGTAGCATATGGCTATCAAAAAGCTCGTCGTCATTCATCTACAAAAGGTTCAATATATACCACTCAAAATGGTGTTGATATAATTGACTTAGCAAAGACAAAAACTCAAATTGTGGAAGCTATAAATTTCCTAAAAACAATAAGAGAACAAAATAAAAAAATTATATTTATAGGTGAAAAACCAGAAATAGTACAATCAATAAAAGAGATAGCTCTTTCACTTGATGAGTCATATATAGTCACTAGATTTATCGGAGGCTCTATAACAAATTTTCCACAGATTAAAAAACGAATAGAAAAATTACATACAATGCTTGATGATAAAGAAAAAGGAGAATGGACAAAATTTACAAAAAAAGAGCAATTGCTTATGCAAAGAGAAGTTGAAAAATTGGATAAGAATTTTGGTGGAATATCTTCACTTACAAATCTTCCAGGAGCACTAGTAGTAGTAGACTCAAAATTTGAAGAAATACCTGTACGCGAAGCTGCTATAGCTCATATTCCTGTGATATCATTATCTAATACAGATTGTGATATATCTACAATAGAATATCCTATTGTATGTAATGATTCTTCAAAATCATCTGTTGAGATGGTTTTAAATATTATTAAAGATAATATAAAATAATTTATTTATTAAATAAAATATGAGTACAGAAATAATTAAAGAATTAAGAGATGAGACAGGTCTCTCTCTTGGTGAAATAAAAAAGGCTCTTGATGAGTCAAATGGGGATAAAGTAAAAGCTTTAGAAATATTGTCTGCAAAAGCAAAAGAAATAGCAGAAAAGAAAGGGGAAAGGGCATTAGGCGCCGGTACAATAGGTGTATATGTATATGGTGGTGGTTCTGCTGTGGCTATGGTTGAACTTATGTGTGAGACTGATTTTGTAGCAAAAAATGAAGAATTTAAATCTCTTGCAAATGATATAGCTTTTCATGTAGTAGCTATGGACCCACTTACAATAAATAATGAAGATGGATCAGGAGATGATACGGCTCTATTAAAGCAGTCTTTTATAAAAGATCCATCACAAACTATTGGTCAAAAAATAGAAGCTGCAATACAAAAATTTGGAGAAAATACTCAAGTCAAAAGATTTGTGAGATTTTCTATATAAATTTTTGATTATAAATTCATGTTAGTATATTTTTATTTTTTTCTTTTTATAATATTTTTATCTATACCAGCATCAATTATTTTTACTAGATTAAGATATTTAAATAAATATCCAGATAAGTATATTGTTTATTATAATGGCCATGAAGAATTTATAAATGTATTTTCTAAGATAATTAGATTTTATATATCAAAATTTTATAATTTTTTGAAAATTATATATCAATATATTTTACATATATGGGTACAAATAATAGCTAGAGTAAATTCTTTATCAGAAAAAGCTTATACAGTGAGTAGGGATAAATTTATGGATGAAATTGTAAAAGATAAAAAAGCTGTGCCACATTTTTGGGGTTATTTAAAGAAATATAAAAAAGAAATTGATAAAGAAAAAGAGGATAGTATAGATGATAATATATCTAATAATTTATAAAAATTTTTTTGTAAAAAGTGATTTTTGTGATATATTATTTAAAAATATTGCCACTTTGGCGCAGTTGGCATGAGCGAAGCGAGAAATGTATAATGACAACGGTTTTGTACAAAACTTTAATTGCTTAGGAATTTGTTAATTTGAAAAGTTTAAATATTGCCACTTTAGCTCAGTTGGTAGAGCAACGGTTTTGTAAACCGTAGGTCGTCAGTTCGAATCTGACAAGTGGCTCCAAAAATAAAAACTCCTAATAATTAGGAGTTTTTATTTTTTAAAACAATTTATCCCAAAATACAAATAGGCTAAATGTTACAAAAAATATAAAAATTACAGCTAAAATAATTCTACGTATTAGTCCTGGCTGAAATATTTTTGGCAATGTTTTACGATTGAGCCAAGATACCAATACTATATGTACAACCATAGCAAATGCATTTATCACAGCTCCTAGTATTATAAGAGTTTTTGGCTCATAAATATTTAAAGAAAAAAGTATTATACCAAAAATAATTTGTGCCCATAGGAAATAATAATAAATCTTTGATAGATTAATTTTCTTATTTTTTATATTTTCTAGTTTTTTTATAGCAAGATTTTCTGCCATAATTCTAGATGTAGAATCAAATATACTTAGTTGTGTTTGAAATAGCATTATAGATATTATTATCATAAATATAGATCCTATGATAGGCGATACTATTTGTCCTATTATTTTTCCTTCATTGATTATAAAATTTATGCCCGAGATATTTCCTTCTGAATTATGTACTGTAGCAAAAGAAAGAAGCATTAAGAAAATCATAGATATTAAACCTAAAAACCAAAAAATAAAAGCATGTTCTACACTTATTAATCTCCACCATTTTTTAAAATTATTTATATCATCTTTTGTAGCATCACAACTTACTCCATCCAAGCTTATCTCTTCTTCTTTATTATTTTTTGAAAATAAGCTAGATATTTTTTGAGAATATATACCCATACCATAACCTTTTTCTTTTATATAAATTGATTGTGATAGATTTAAATTGCCACCAGCACCAGCATATGCGAAAGCAGCTAAAAATGTAGCAATACTAATTCCTTCTGGTAGAAATAGAAAATTATCACCTATACCTATGATGCCATTTATTAGAGCATGCCAATCTGTCTGAGTGCTTAAAAATATAGCAAGTAAAAAAATAAAAGGTACACCAATTAATATTATAGTCTTTGTTATTTTTTCCATCATATTATATACATTTTTACCTGTAGACAATATAATTCCAATTAATATAAGAAATACTATAGCTATCCATTTAAAATTATCTATACCTAATACATTACTTATTATTTGAGCAGAGGCAGCAATTATTCCAGGCAAGGCCCAACCAATAAAAGTAGAAAATATAAACCAATATATAGCCGGCTTCCATAGTTTATGAATACCAACAAACACACTTTCTCCTTTTACAAGTGTATAACGCTCTATTTCCATATTTATAAAATATTGGAATGTGATACCAAGTATAGCTCCCCAGGCTATACCAAGCCCATAATTTGAAGCAAGATAAGGCCACAATATTATTTCACCAGACCCCAAACTAAGAGCTAGTATTATAAAACTAGGTCCGATTATTTTCTTTAGCGATATTGGTTTTGGAAAAGGTTTTGTTTCCATCATTTATTATATAAATTAAATAGATTATCTAGTACTTGTAGAAGTTTTTACTGTGGAAGATGCAGATTTTGCTTTTGCTTCAGCCTCGAGGCGAGCTTTAGCATATTTTTGTAATTCAGGTACAGCTTTTAATATATCTTCTTCAGACAGAAATCCTGTAAATAGTTTATCATTCATATAAATTGCAGGCAATTCTGTATCCTTTACTTTAAATAGTCTTATAAGTGTATTTAATGCAGATACTTCTATATTATAATCAAAAGAGTATACACGCATTTCTGGATATTTATCACGTAATTTATTTAATACAGCTGCTTGTTTTACACAATTTTCACAATTTTCAGATGTGGTATAAAAATAAAATACTGGTACAATAGCTACATTACATTTTTCTTTTATCTTTTGCATTATAAGATAATCTTTTATTTGTAGAAGTGTATAATATTTCTTTAAATCTCTTATATCATCTTGTTTGTTTATATTTTGTTCACTATAAGAAATTTTTTCAGCAAGATTATTTAGCTCTGGAGAAAGTGACGCAGCAGAAACATCTTTACACGAAAAACCTTGTAAAAGTTGAAATTGAGTTTCAGAGCTCATTATGTCTATAGAAACTTTATCTTGTACCTTTTTTACATCATTTAATTTTTTATCATTTACAAATGAAGAAAGCCATATCGCAGATAAAAATACTGTTAAAGTTATAAATAGTACCACTATGTATCTAATCCAATCTTTTTGTTGCATCATAAGTTTTAAATTAATTAATTTTTTTATTTTATATTATAAAAGAGATCATCTACTATCAATCTCTTTTGTCCAACTGGCTTCATAATTTCTTATAGAGTTGTAAACGGCTTTTAATAGCCAAAACGGGGCTACTATAGCATAGACTACAAAAAACCATATTATACTTAAATCAAATTTTATTTTACCATGCAATATTTTATGTCCCATATATAAAGAGAAAAATAGAGAAGCGTATACAAATACAGATACAAACATAATAGCAGAAGTATTTATAAAAAATGGATCTAAATTCAATTCTGGTGTATTGAAAGATACTCCAATTGCTGAAAGTACTAATGTTTTATTTTTAATATAACTAAATATATTATAAACAGTAAAAGAAAATAAAAAGATCACAGATGATACAGATACAAAACCAGAAGGTAAAGTTATAAAACCAATATTGCCATATCTTTTTCTGAAAAGTAAATGTCTATAATCTAAAGCATTTCTTATAAAACCATATATCCATCTAGTTCTTTGTTTATATAAAGCCTTTACAGTCTTTAATGTATTTGTATATACATAAGCATCTGGAGCATGTTCTATTTTCATATTGTTTTGCTGCATACGCAATGCTATTTCTTGATCTTCTGTTGTATGAGCATGTCTAAAAGGGCCAATTTTTTCAAAAACTTCTTTTCTAAAAATAGAAAATGGACCAGGTGTCACATGTATAGCATTTACAAAACTTAGCATTTTCTTTACATATATTTGAAGTTCAAAATCTACTTTTTGTGCTTTTTGTATTATATTCTTTTCAGAATCAGAATTTGATACTATTGTCGGAGCTACTGCCATGACATTTTTATCTTCTATAAAATAATTCATTATTCTATTTAATGCTTCAGGGTGAACTTTACAGTCAGCATCTAAACATCCAAGAAATGGAGTATTTGTATATTCTATGCCTAGATTTTGTGCTGTATATTTTCCACCATTTGGTTTTGTAAATATTTTTATTTGAGGATGATTTTCATATCTTTTCATCACTTCCCAAGTTTTTCCATTATCAGTACTACCGTCATCTACTAATATTAAAAATAATTTATTTTTTGGATAATTTAATTTTAAAAGAGATTCTACTGTTATAGCAACTCTGTCTCCTTCATTATATGCTGGTATAGTTATACTAACACCAGGGTAATCTGACTCATTTTCAAATAATGTTATAGGTTTTCTGTGTATTTTTAGACTTTTGTAGTTTTCTAAAAATATTATTAAGAAATATATTTGTACATATAGAGATAAAAAACTGAATCCATAAAACATTATTTCAAAAACTTGTTGCATAAGTTATTTTTTATAATTCCCACTAATATTAGGATATATTCTATATATTTTAGCATATTTTTAATTTATTAGGAACTTATTAAAAATCACACTTTATGATATAATTTTTTTATAAAAATATGGAAGAAAAAGAAAATGCAATACAAAAATTAGGTCATGCTCATCCAATAACGATTTTATCAGATAAAATATCACAAATTTTTACAAAAATAGGATTTGATGTGGCAGATGAGAGAGAACTCGAAAGAGAATGGTACAATTTTGACGCTCTCAATGTACCAAAAGATCATCCATCTCGTGATATGCAAGATACTTTCTTTTTAAAAATTCCAGCAACTATAGAAGGTGGAGCTTCAGTACTTCGCACCCATACATCAAGTGTTCAGATTCGTCATATGACAAAAAAAATTGAAGAAGCAAAAGAAAAACTTTCAGAAAATCAAAATGCTGTAGAAGAAATTTTTCCTATAGCTATAATTTGCCCAGGAAAAGTTTATAGAAACGAAGCTACTGATGCTACACATGAAGCACAATTTCATCAAATAGAAGGTTTGCTTGTCGGAGAAAATATTTCTTTAGCAAATCTTAAAGCTATACTTGAAAAATTTTTCTCAGAGCTTTTTGAAAAAGATATTGATGTCGTATTTCGCTCATCATTTTTTCCATTTGTAGAGCCTGGATTAGAGGTGGCGATGAAATGTTTTAAATGTGAAGGAAGAGGATGTAATATTTGTAAAAATACTGGATATATAGAGATAATGGGAGCTGGTATGGTTCATCCAAAAGTTTTAGAAAATTGTGGAATAGATTCTAGAAAATATACTGGATTTGCTTTTGGTGG
>CAZYMY010000004.1:13285-20824 GCA_964648875.1 uncultured Candidatus Saccharibacteria bacterium
CTTTTGAGGTAGAAGAGTATTTTGAAATTGAGAATAACACTTCGACAAGCTCAGTGACCGGAAAAAAAGATTGGATTTACGATTTAAATGTTTTACCAAACAGAGCCCATGATGCACTTTCTCATTATTATATGGCGAAAGAAGTCGCTGCTATTTTTGATTTGAAGATGAAAGAAAAAGATTCTGAAAATATTTTTTCTTTCGAAACCCCGCTTCGCGAAACTCAAGAAAAAATTTTTTCAGAATCTTTTTTAATTGAAAGATCTGTCAGAATCTCCGATTCAAAATCTTGCACAAGATTTATTGGTGCAAAAGTGAGTGGTGTAATAGTAAAGACAAGTCCAGAATTTATAAAATACAGGCTTGAAAGTATCGGACAAAAAAGTATAAATAATATTGTAGATATTACAAATTATGTGCAATATAGTTTTAATAAACCAATGCATGCATATGATGCAGATTTAGTCTCAGAATATCTTGAGGCTAGATTTGCAAAAGCTGGTGAAAAAATGACTACTCTTGATGAAAAAGATTTAGATTTAGATGAAAATACTCTTGTGATAGCTGATAGCAAAAATGTACTTGCTCTCGCAGGAATAAAAGGTGGCAAATATTCTGGTATTACAGAAAATACTAATTCTATAATAGTAGAATCTGCGAATTTTAATTCAGTATTAATTAGAAAAACTTCACAAAAATATAATCTCAAAACAGATGCAAGTAAAAGATTTGAAAATGGTATTGCAGATCAACTTGTAGAGATTGGTATGATACAGACTTTAAATCTTTTAAAAGAATATGCGGCTGGTCCAAATTTTAAAATAGAATGGATAGAAGATAATTGGCCAAAACAAAAATTAAATAGCTGGAAATATAAAATAGCAGTTTCACTTTTTGAAATAAATAATATACTCGGTACAAATTTAAAGTCAGATGAAGTAAAAAATGTTTTTAACAAATTAGATTTTAAATATAGATATATAAGCACAAAAGAAAATCTTGAAAATTTGATAAAAGAAGTAATTGGAAAACAATATAAAAATCCAAGTTCTATGAGAGAAGATGCTCCATACGCTTTTTCTTGTTCATCATTGATTTCATATTTATATGAAGGAGTTTATATGCCTTCTATATCAATAGATAAATATTTATATACAAGAGATTTAGGAAAAAATATCAAAGACATGGATGATTTGAGATTTGGTGATTTATTATTTACATCTAATGATGATGGAAAAATTCATTATGAAGGTATTGAATATAAAAAAGGTGAGAAAGTAGAAGATGGTATTGATCATGTTGCTATTTATATAGGAGATAAAAAAGTTTTGCATTCATCAAGATATTTAGAAAATGGTACAGATATAGAATCTTTAGATAAATTTTTAGAGCATCGTAAATTAACAGGATACGGTAGAGTTTTAGACGATTTAAATGAAGAGAGATTTGTAATTACAGTGCCAGAAGAGAGACTAGATCTACGAATAAAAGAAGATATTATAGAAGAGATAGCTAGAATATACGGACTTAATAATATTAAAAGCATATTGCCAATACTTGATAAAAAAACTATTAATAAGATAGGTTTACCAAATAAAAGACTTTATTTTGAAAATAAAATAAAAGATATTTTATTTAATTATGGATTTTCTGAAGTCATGACTTATTCTTTGAGAAATAAAGGAGATATAGAAATATTAAAATCAGTAGCACAGGATAAAAACTTTTTGAGAAATAATTTAAAAGATGGAATAATGGAAGCTGTACAAAAAAATATTTTTAATATGCCAATTTTAAATTTAAATGAAATAAAAATATTTGAATTTGGAAATTGTTTTAGCATTATCCCCCTAACCCCCGAAGGGGGAACTGAATCCACTCCCCCTTCGGGGGTCGGGGGGATTGAGTCTGAGTGGAGAAGCCTCTCTATAGCGATAGACGACGGAAAGAAAAATAAAAATTATCAAGATATTAAAAATAAAATCTTAGAAGAAATAAAAAAAGAATTAGATATATCAGAAATAAAATTCACAGAGTTTAAAAATGATAAACAAAAAGAAAATTGTATTGAAATAAATTTTGATGAACTTATAAAAGATTTAGAAATAGGGGAATATGAGAGATTGAATCAAAATGTGATAGATAAAGATATAAAATATAAATCATTTTCACTGATGCCATTTATTGTGAGAGATATAGCATGTTGGACTAACAAGATACAAGACTCAAGATACAAGACCCAAGAAAAATTACAAAATTTAATAAAAGAAAATGTTTCAAATCTATGTGTGAGTATAAATCTATTTGATGTGTTTGAAAAAGATGAAAAAATATCTTTTGCTTTTAGATTAATTTATCAAGATAAAGAGAGGACTTTGACAGATGAAGAAGTAAATATTGAAGCAGAAAAAGTCTATAATGCTTTAAAAACAGAAGGTTTTGAGATTAGGTAAAGATTTTGTTAAATATCAAAATTTAGCTTTAAAAATAAGAGCTTTTTATACATTCTTTTCTTTTATTTTATTAATAAAAATGCTATAATATACTTATAAAATATAGCATTTTTATTTATCAAAAAAGTAGAAAAATTCTTTAAAAATCATTTTTTAAGTGAACCCCGCAAGCGAAACTTAAAAAATAATTTTTTTGAATTTTTCTTTAATTAGAATTTCAAGAAAAAATAATTTCTTTAAATTTTAATTTATAAAATAATAAAATTATATGGCAAAAGAAATAAAAAAATCATCATATGGTGCAGATTCTATACAAGTCCTTGAAGGATTAGAGCCTGTAAGAAAGCGTCCAGGAATGTATATTGGATCTACTGGCCCAGATGGTCTTCATCATCTCATATCAGAGATTTTTGATAATTCTCGTGATGAAGCTATGAATGGATTTGCAAATAGAATAGAAGTAGCAATTTTGCCAAATAATATTGTGCGTGTTGTAGATAATGGACGTGGTATACCTACAGATATACATTCAAAGACAAAAGTATCAGCTCTTGAGACTATCATGACAACGCTTCATGCCGGAGGAAAATTTACTGGTGAAGGATATGCTGTGTCAGGAGGTCTTCATGGTGTGGGAGCTTCTGTGGTAAATGCTTTATCTATTATGACAAGAGTAGAGGTGCATCGTGAAGGTAAAATTTTTATTCAAGAATATTCAAAAGGTATAGCAAAGGCGAGAGTAAAAGAAATTGGAAAGACAAAATTTAATGGCACAATAGTCACATTCAAGCCAGATATAGAAATTTTTAAAGAAGGAGTAGAATATGATTGGAATAGAATTGTATCTCATTTGAGACAACAAGCATATTTGGTAAAAGGTTTACAAATAGATATTTTAGATTTAAGAAAAAGATATGAAGAGTATAATGATGAAAAAGAATCTTTTAAATTTGTAAAAGATATAGAAGGTGTTTCTTATATAAAAGATTTACCTGTATCTAGATTTTCCGGATATAAATCTTTCTCTTTCTTTTTTGAGGGAGGACTCATATCACTTGTAGCACATTATAATATAAACGATAAGCCAATACATAAAAATATTTTTTATGTAGAAAAGAAAATAGAAGATCAAGAAGAGCATGTCGGTGTAGAAATAGCACTTCAATATGTAGATGATTTATCTACAAGGATAGTCGCATTTGCAAATAATATTCCAAATGCTGAAGGAGGTACACATGTATCTGGTTTTAAAACTACTCTTACTCGTCTTATAAATTCCTATGCTCGCAAAAATAATATTTTAAAAGAAAAAGATGAAAATCTTACAGGAGATGATGTACTTGAAGGACTTACTGCAGTAGTATCTGTCAAACTTCGCGAAATACAATTTGAAGGACAGACAAAAGCAAAGCTTGGATCAATGGAAGCGCAATCAGCTGTAACAGCTGTGTTTTCAGAAGCATTTAATTATTTTCTAGAAGAGCATCCAGATGATGCAAAAGAAATTATTAGTAAAGGATTACTTGCTCTTCGTGCTAGAAAAGCAGCAAAAGCCGCAAAAGATTCAGTGCTTCGCAAAGGAGCTCTTGAAGGTATGACATTGCCTGGAAAGCTTGCAGACTGTCAGAGTAATAATGCTGAAGATTCAGAATTGTTTATTGTAGAGGGAGATTCTGCTGGAGGTTCTGCAAAAATGGGTCGCGATAGAAAAACGCAAGCGATATTACCACTACGAGGAAAAATATTAAATGTAGAAAGAGCTAGACTTGATAAAATGCTTGGCTCTGAACAAGTGAAAAATTTAGTGCTCGCTATGGGTGCCGCAATAGGTGATACTTTTGATATTAAAAAGATGAGATATCATAAAATAATTGTAGCTACAGATGCCGATGTTGACGGTGAACATATTCGTACACTTTTACTTACATTTTTCTTTAGATATTATAAAGAAGTTATTGATAATGGATATATTTATATAGCACAACCCCCACTTTATAAAATATCGCAAGGTAAAAAAGTAGATTATGCATATAGTGATGAAGAAAAATTTAATATAGTAGGTGATGTAAATCTTGAAGAAATATTAGAAACAGATGAATCTGTAGAAGTTTTAGAAAATGAAGAATTGAGTGATGAATTGAAAGATGCAGGATTCACGGATAAAAATAGTAAGAAAAAGAATTCAAAATCTTACATAGCCCAAGCACCTTCTCAAGGAAGGGGAACAAAGATTCGTATTCAGAGATACAAGGGTCTTGGAGAAATGAATGCAGAAGAACTTTGGGAGACTACAATGGATCCAAAAAATAGAATATTAAAACAAGTTTCTTCAAGAGATGCGGAAGAAGCAGATAGAGTATTTGAGATGCTCATGGGATCTGAAGTCGGTCCTCGTAAATCATTTATTCAGACATATGCAAAAGAAGCAGATATAGACTATTAAAAAGTGTTTAAGTTGGTTGACTTTTTAAAATTAAACTGATAAACTATATTTATGAAAGTAGATAAAAAATCTTTAATATTAAAGTTTATTTCAAAAAACTCTGAAACAACTTCAAACGAAATCTCCAATGCTACAGGGGCTACTTTAACCTATATTAATAGGATATTAAATGATTTAATTGATGAAGGAGTAATAAAAAGAATTGGTTTTACAAATAATGTGAAATATATACACGTTGGCAATAGTTACGAAGATAGAAATTTCATAAGAAAGACTTTTTTAATTTCAAGAAATCTTAGTGATAATTATCCTTTTGAATTTATAAAAAATGAATCAGAAATTTTTAAGGATGTAAAAGATAATGTAATACATATTATAGATTATGTGTTAAGTGAGATGGTTAATAATACAATAGATCATTCAAAAGGAAATAAGTTTTTAGTTATTGTAAAAAAAAGAAATAAAGAAATAGAAATAAGTATAAAAGATGATGGTGTTGGAGCATTGCAAAATATTAAAGATAAATTTTCTTATTCAATAGATGATGCAGCTCTTCATATTATGAAAGGTAAACTTACCACATCAAAAGAATTTCACTCTGGACAAGGTATATTTTTTTCATCAAAACCAGTTAAGATTTTTCATCTTTATGCAAATGGTAGAAAAATTGTTTTCATAAATAATGCTTTAGAACAAGATGTTTATATAAAGCATATTAAAGAAGATAAAGGTACAAAAATATTTTTCAAAATGGATTTAGATTCAAAAAAAGAATTAAGAGATATATTTAAAAAATATTCTGATGAAGATTTTGAGTTTAGTAAGACTTCCACAATAATTCATCTATATAAACACAAAGATGATTTAATTTCCAGATCAGAAGCAAAGAGACTTTTAATAGGGCTTGAAAAGTTTAAAACAATCACTTTAGATTTTAAAGAAGTAGATATAGTTGGGCAAGCTTTTTGTGATGAAGTTTTTAGAGTTTGGCAAAATAGATTTCCAAAAGTTAAGTTTGAAGTAATAAATGCAAACATAGATATCATGTTTATGATTGATAGAGTTGAAAAGTAATTTATTCAGACATATACAAAAGAAGCAGATATAGATTATTAAAAATAAAAATAATTGAATTTAAAATGGTCCTTGAGCTTGTCGAAAGGATCTAATAATATTAATAATAATTTTGTTAAAATAATTTATATAGCTATTTGTCTACCTTTCTTAGTCTTTTGATTACAGAATCTTGATAAAGCCTGAAAGCTTTTCGTTTTTCTTTTACATAAATAAAAGGAACACCAAGAATTTCATCACATTTTTTACACTTTAAAATCGGAGTATCTTTTATATCTAATACTTGTAAGTTGACTAACTCAGCAGGAGAAAAAATCCTATCCATATACATACGTCTTAAGTCGCCTGGTCCATCTTTTTGATAAACAGCGATAATATTTTCACATTTGCGACAACAAATATTTAATAATCGTGATTGCCCACCACGGACAGTCTTATATTTATCTTTTTTAAGTAAAAACTCTGGTTTATTTTTCATAGTTGAAAATAATTTATATAAAATAAATTTGAGTATGTATTATATCACTTTTGTAAAAGTTAGTATAAGGTATAAAAAAGATATATATTAACAATCTTAATAATATTTTTTGTATTTTTTATTTTATATAGTTATAATATCTATATATAATTTAATCTAAAAATATGAAAAAAATAAATTTGTTTATATCTGTATTTGTGTTTGCTTTTATATTTAATTTTTATAATGCAAATGCTTCAGCAGTAATGGATACTACTTGCTATGCTATCGCAAAAGTCGTTGATACTGGTAGCGAGATTAAAAAAGCAACACTTAATAATCCAAAGTATGAACTTTTTTATTTTAATATAAAAATTCTAGGATTAGAAGATAATAATAAAAATAATTTAAATAATAATTGCCCAATTAAAGTGGGTGATATATTTAAGATAGAAAACAATAGTTTTAAAATTCTCAAAAATGGAGATGAAATAAAAGTTGGAGTACAAAGTGGTTCATCTAACACTGCGTCCGGTATAGTTGGTTATTTACAATGGACTGAGGCAACTTATAAAAATGGAAAGGTGATACCATATAGAGATGATTATGCGACAGATTTTCAAAGTGATAAAAAACCAATATCTATAGGCGATATTAATAATATAAAAAAAGAAAATAATAATTTAGCATGTGTTTTATTTTCTAAAGCTTTAAAATATGGAGATGGATATAAAAATGGAAAAGGAAAAGAAGTAAAAGATCTTCAAGAAAAATTGAGAGAAAAAGGATATTTAAATGCTTCTTCTACTGGACACTATGGATTTTTGACTAGAGAAGCAGTAAAAAAATATCAAAGAGATAATGGTATATTAGCAACTGGAAATATTTTTGAAAGAACTTTAGGTCAACTCAAAAAACATTTTTGTGGAGCAGGAAATAGTGATAACAATAATAATGCTAGTACAAGTCCCATAACAAATAATTGTAAAGTTTGGTTTGATGGATGTAATAATTGCTCAAAATCTACTATTTCTGGCGCTGCTGCTTGTACAATGATGTATTGTGATAAAAATGGAGAAGTTTTTTGTAAAGAGTATTTTTCAAATTAACGT
>CAZYMY010000005.1:0-11347 GCA_964648875.1 uncultured Candidatus Saccharibacteria bacterium
GAGCTTGAGGAAGAAAAGAAGTATTTCTCCCTTTCCTTTGGAAAGGGCTGGGGATAGGACTTATTAGAACCTCATAAATTAAGTTATAAAACAAGGTGGTACCGCGATAAAATCGCCCTTGATTCGAAAGAGTCTTGGGTGATTTTATTAATATTATTAAATTTAATTAACAAATATCAATTTTTTACAAAATTTTATAAATCTATGGAAAACAAAAACAAAAGTATAAACGAAAAAGAATTAGAAATTTTAAATTTTTGGAAAGAAAATAAAATTTTTAAAAAATCTCTTGAAAAGCCAGGTGGTGAAAATCCAATAGGCGAATTTTCTTTTTTTGATGGGCCTCCATTTGCTACAGGGTTGCCTCATCATGGGCATCTTCTCGCTGGAAGTATAAAAGATTCTACTACTCGCTATCAGACTATGAATGGAAAATATGTCAGAAGAGTATGGGGTTGGGATTGTCATGGTCTTCCAATTGAAAATATGATTGAAAAAGAATTTAATTTAAATTCAAAAAAAGATATTGAAGAATTTGGTATAGATAAATTTAATAAAGCAGCAGAAGCAAGTGTATTTAAATATGAAAAGGAATGGAAAGAAATAGTGCCAAGATTTGGTAGATGGATAGACATGGATAATCCATATAAGACAATGGACTATACTTATACTGAATCAGTGTGGTGGGCATTTAAAGAGCTTGATAAAAAAGGATTAGTCTTTGAAGGAAATAAAAGCATGCATATTTGCCCAAGATGTGAGACTACTCTTGCCCAATCTGAGGTAGCGCAAAATTATAAAGATCTTACAGATATTTCTGTGACAGCAAAATTTGAATTGGAGAGTGAGCCAAATACTTTTGTTTTGGCTTGGACTACTACTCCTTGGACTTTGCCTGGTAATGTAGCTCTTGCAATAAATGGAAATTTTGAATATGTGAAAATTATAGTCCCCCTAACCCCCGAAGGGGGAACAAATGCTGAGAATTTTACACCCCCTTCGGGGGATGGGGGGACAGTTTATATTTTAGCAAAAGACAGATTAGAATATGTGATGAAAGATAAAGCTTTTGAAATTATAGAAGAATTTGCAGGAGAAAAATTAATCGGCAAAAAATACAGACCTTTATTTGATTATTATATAGATTCTAATTTAGAAAATAAAGAAAATATATATACTATAGTATCAGCTGATTTTGTCACTTTAGATACTGGTACAGGAGTGGTACATATAGCTCCAGCTTTTGGAGAAGATGATCTAAATCTTGGAAAAGAAAAATCTTTACCAATTATAAAGCATGTTGGCATGAATGGTGAATTTACAAAAGATGTAAAAGATTTTATTGGTATGAAAGTAAAATCAGAAAATGATAATCAGTCAGCTGATATTGCAATTTTGAAAAATCTTTCAGAAAAAAAACTTATATTTTCAAAAGAAAAATTAATACATCCATATCCGACTTGCTGGAGATGTTATACACCGCTTTTAAATTATGCTACAAGTAGCTGGTTTATAAATATACCAAATATAAGAGAAAAATTGATAAATGAAAATAAAAAAATAAATTGGATTCCAGAAAATATAAGAGATGGAAGATTTGGAAAATGGCTAGAAGGAGCTCGCGATTGGGCAGTATCACGAAGTCGTTATTGGGGAGCACCACTTCCAATTTGGAAAGAAGAGGGTGGTGATGAAATAAAAATAATAGGTTCTTTAAAAGAATTAGCGGAAAATAATTTTTATAAATCAAAAAATGAATATTATTTGATGAGACATGGTGAAGCAAATCATAATGTAAATTGTATAGAAGAGTGTCAGATGGATACAGAAAATACTTTGACAGAGCTAGGAATAGCAGAAGTAGAAGATGCTAAGAAAAAATGTGATATAGATTTTGATATCATCATAAGTTCTCCATTTTTAAGAACAAGACATACAGCAGAAATCATGGCTGGAGATAAAAAAGACAAAATAGTTTTAAACGAAAATTTTAGAGAGATAAATGTAGGTACATTTAATAAAAAACCAACAAAAGAAGTAAGAGATTTTTATGGAGATGATTATCTAAAATTTAAGACAAATATTGGTGATGGAGAAAGTCATGGAGATGTGATGCATAGAATGATGAAAGGTATTTATGATTTAGAAAAAAAATATGAGGGTAAAAAAATACTTATTGTGACACATGGTGCGCCAATGAGAATGGCTACAGCAGGAGCTTTGTTGATGACCGAAGAAGAGGTTATAAAAGATGAATTATCAAATGATACTAGACTTTATCCAAAAAATGCTGAGATAAGAAAAATAGATTTGAATATTGTATCAAGAGATGAGACAGGAGAAGTAAATTTACATCGTCCATATATAGATGAGATAATACTTAAAAGTAAAAATGGAAATAAAATGAAAAGGGTAGAATATGTTTTCGATTGTTGGTTTGAATCTGGAGCTATGCCATATGGACAATTTCATTATCCATTTGAAAATAAAGAATTATTTCAAAAGAATTTTCCAGCTAATTTTATAGCCGAAGGTCTTGATCAGACAAGGGGATGGTTTTATTCTCTTTTAAATCTTGGCGTAGGTATATTTGGAGAATCTCCATTTAAAAATGTGATAGTAAATGGAATGTTGCTCGCATCTGATGGAGAAAAAATGAGTAAAAGTAAAAAGAATTATACAGATCCAATGACTCTTGTAGAAAAATATGGAGCAGACGCATTTCGTCAAACACTTCTTTCTTCACCTGCTATGTGTGCAGAAAATATAGCATTTTTAGATTCTGGTGTGGAAGATACTTATAAAAAAGTAATATCAAAACTTGAAAATGTTTTGAGTTTTTATGAGATGACAGATTTAGATTTTGATTTAAATGAAAATATAGAAAACATAATTTCTCCAATAGACAATTGGATACTAATTAGACTTTCTGAAATTATAAAAAATACTACATATAATATAGAAAATTATAGATTAGATAATGCTGCAAGACAATTTGAAAAATTTGTAGATGATTTGTCTACTTGGTGGCTAAGAAGATCAAGAGAAAGATTGAAGGGGACAAATGGCGAAAAAGATAAGAAATTGTCACAATTTACTTTAGTAAAAGTATTAAATGAATTTTCAAAAGTCATTGCTCCATTTATGCCATTTATTTCAGAAAGAATATATCAATCTGTGAATAAAAATACTTCCAATAACCAGTCTTCGCTAAATGCTGCGGCTTGGCAAAGAAAAGAATCAGTGCATCTTGAATCATGGCCAAAAGAGATTGTAAATATAGATGAAAAAATTCTAAAAGAAATGGAGGAAGTAAGAGAAATGGTCACTAGTCTTTTGATGATAAGACAGAAAAATAATATTCCTGTTCGCCAACCACTAGCAAAAGCTTTTATAAATAAAAATATAAATGAAAAATATTTTGAGATTCTAAAAGAAGAGATAAATGTAAAAGATATAAATATAGTAGATGCGGGTGAAGAGAATAATTTAGATTTAAATCTAACAGAAGAATTAAAAAGAGAAGGGGAGCAAAGAGAATTGTCTCGAAAGATAAAAGATAAAAGAAAAGAATTGAATTTTGTTTCAAGTGATAATATAAAATTATTTATTTCAGAAAATAAAAAAGATTTGATAGATAATGAATATAAAAAAGAAATGAAAATATCGGAAGTAATCTTTGAAAAAGCTGATGATATATTAAATATAGAGAGAGTTTAGAAAAATTAATTTATGTCCTATGACAAATACACCACAGAAGCTCTTATTTTAAAGAGTTATGAAAATGGAGAAAATGATTTAGCTTATAAAGTATTTACATATGATTTTGGTATTATTTTTGTACATGCAAAATCTGTAAGAAAAATAAATTCTAAATTAAGAATGAAATTAAATGTAAATAATTTTTGTCTTATAACTTTAGTAAAAGGTAAAGAGTTGTGGCGCGTTACAGGAGTAGAAGAAATGAATAATATAAAAAAAGATCAAAACAGATTGGCTATATTATGTGAATGTATATCAAGATTTATACCAATTGAAAAATCTCAAAAAAAATTATTTGAAAAATTAAAAAATATAGTAATTGATGAATCTAATGTTTTAGAAATAAGTAAATTTAAAATTTTGATTTATTATATAGTATTGGTAGATACTGGATATGCTGATGCAAAAATAATCGGCGCAAAAGATATAGATGAATATAAGTCTTTTTCTGTTTCAGATCTTTACACTCATTTTTCTTTAAATGAAAAATATATAATAGATCATGTGATATATGTATTAAAACACAGCATGCTATAATATTATTATGTTTAATAAAATAGAGAAAGAAAAAGAGCAAGAAGATGAAATCAATATACCAGAATCTTGGGATGATAGTGATTTACATTTTCATACAAAAGGAAAGAAAAAAGCAAGTTTTGTGTTTAAGCTTTTTTTTATTTCACTTTTATTTTTTATTATTACTATGGCTATTTTTTCTTTATCATTTTTTGTTGGAGGCACAGATTTTTCTGAAAAGAAAATAATAGTATCAGCCATAGGCCCTGTAAATATATCTAGCGGAGAAGAAGGGGAAGTGGTATTTGGAATAGACAATAATAATACAGTGTCTATATTGGATGCGTATATAGAATATAGTTATGATGCTGGAGAAAATTCTTCTGGCAATAAAAATATTATAAATAAAAAAATAGAAATAGGAGAAATATCTTCAAAATCTTCAGTGACAAAAACTACAGATTTTACTTTTTTTGGTTCTGAAGGAATGAAAAATGATATACAGGCAACTTTTTATTATAAAGTGCATGGTTCTAAAGCAGAATTTAATAAAAAGTTTGATATTGTATCTATAATTATAAAAACATCACCAGTATCTATAAGTGTAAAAAATTTAAAAGAAATTAGACAAGGAGACAGTTTGTCATTTATTATCAATATAAAAAATAATACAAATAGTGTAATCAATAATTTAATTTTTTTAGTTAAAAAACCAAATGATTTTGTATTTGATTCATCTTCAATACCATCAAATAATAGTATTGGCTCATGGCTAGTGCAAGAATTGTTTCCAGGAAAAGAAAAAGAGATAATAGTGTCAGGTAGATTATTGGGAGATATCGGCTCATCACCTAGTTTTACTTTTCTTGCTGGCGTATCAAATTCTACATCTACAAATTATCATTTAAATATAGATAATATTTATTCAAAAGTAGAAAGATCTATACTTATAACAGGACAATATATGGATATAAATATTTCATCTGACAATACTTTGCCAAATAATATTGTAAGATCTGGTGATTTTATAAATTTAGAATTTAGTTATAAAAATAATTTATCTTCACCAATAGAAAATGTCACTATTATAGGAGAGCTAATAGGCGATAATATAGACATATTTAATACATATTCTCAAAATGGTGTTGTAAATAGAGAAAATAAAACTGTAATTTGGAATTCTGATACAAATAAAAATTTGGCTAAAGTTGGCGGAAATGCGGAAGGTAAATTAAATTTAAAAATAAGAGTAAATGATAAGATAAATGAAGGCAATAATATAACTTTAAAATTAAAAGCAAAAGGGGATAGAAATGCTGAAAATGAGGTAACAAATAATCAAGATATATCTTTAGAAAGAGTTTGGTATGTATCAATAGATTAATTTTGATATCGTTTTATAATAAAAGCCACTCATGTTATAATCGTATTATTATCAAAATATAATATATTATAACTATGTTAATTAATAAGATAGAAATCACAGACAAGACAATATTCAAAGTAATATTTTGGGTTTTATTATTTATAGGGATATTTTATTTTAAGACTATATTGATAGTTTTATTTTTTGCTATTATATTGTCTTCTATAGTAAATAGATTTGTACTTGTATTAAATAAAGCAAAGATTCCAAGACTCATATCTGTGACAGCATTTTATATTTTGTTTATAGGATTTCTTTTCCTTATCGGTTATATATTTGCTCCTGCTATAGTGAGATATTTAAGTTCTTTGTTTTCAAGTTTGCCAGCATTATTACACTCTTTTAGAGTGTACAATGTTGAGTCTTCAGCTTGGTATAGCAATCTTTTGTCTTATCTTATAAATTATTTTAATTCTTTAGATATTAATATTATAGCTACATCTGTGCGAAATTGGATATTTGCAAGTTCATCATCTGTGATATCTACAATAGCATATATATTATTAGCTTTTATAATATCTTTTTATTTATCAATGAAAGAGAATGGTCTAAGAAATTTTTTGAGACTTATAAGTCATAGCAAATATGAAGAATATGTATCTTCTCTTTTTGAGAGAGTTGAAAGAAAAATATCTAGTTGGTTTTTAGGACAAATGCTAGTAGCTTTTATAGTTGGTATAATTATATTTATAATTTTAGTTTTATTTAAAATACCTTTTGCTTTACCTATAGCATTACTTGCATTTATATTTGAGCTTCTTCCAATGCTTGGTACCACAATGTCAGCGATACCAGCAGTATTTTTTGCTTGGAATATGGGAGGTGTCACTTTGTCTTTACTTGTATTGGCATCATTTTTCATAGTATCTCAAATTTCTTCTTATTTTCTATATCCAAAAATTGTTGGTAAATTTGTAGATATACCTACGGTGGTGATCATTATAGCTTTGTTTATAGGTGTAGAAGTCGGGGGATTTTGGGGTGCATTAATATCAATACCGCTTTCTACAATACTTATGGAGTTATTTTCAGATTTGAAAAAGAGAAAATTAGAAAGACTTGCAGATATTTCTAGTGAATAGCTATTAATATATTAATTTTTTATAAAATATATATGTCGATAAATAAACAAAATAAAACTTTTTATATTACCACCACACTTCCATATGTAAATGCACCTTTACATGTTGGTCATGCTCTTGAATTTATAAGAGCAGATTCTATAGCTAGATATAAAAATCTTTTAGGATTTGATGTATTTTTTAATACAGGCACAGATGAACATGGAATGAAAATTTACGAAAGAGCTTTAGAAGAAAAATTATCTACAATAGATTTTGTAGATAAAAGTTTTGCAGTATTTAAAGAGCAGTTAAATATTTTTGGTTTATATGAAAATATACATTTTGTGAGAACTACAGATGAGCGTCATGAAAAAGCTGCGAAAGAGTTTTGGAATAGAGTAAAAAATAATGGATATATTTATAAAGACAAATATATTGCAAAATATTGTATTGGATGTGAAAGTGAAAAAACAGAAAGTGAATTAGTTGATGGAAAATGTCCCGATCACACAAATTTAGAACTCAAATCAATTGAAGAGGAAAATTATTTTTTCAAATATAGCGCTTTTACAGAAAAGCTTTTAAATTTTTATCAGCAAAATCCAAATTTTGTAATTCCTGATTTTAGATTTAATGAAGTAAAAAATTTTGTAAAAAATGGTTTACAAGATTTTTCTATTTCTAGATTGAAAGAAAAAATGCCTTGGGGAATATCAGTACCAGATGATGATTCACAAGTAATCTATGTATGGTTTGATGCTTTGACAAATTATATTTCTACTCTTGATTGGCCACAAGATATAAATACTTTTGAAAAATATTGGAGAGATGGAAATCCTACTCAATATTGTGGTAAAGATAATAATAGATTTCAATCTGCTATGTGGCAAGCAATGCTTATGGCGGCAGATTTGCCAAATTCTCATCAAATAGTAATAAATGGACATATAACAGGTGATGGAGGTATAAGAATGTCAAAAACTCTTGGTAATATTGTAGATCCTAGGGATATAGTAAAGGAATATGGCATAGATGCTCTTAGATTTTTCTTATTAAAAGAAGTTTCTTCTTTTGAAGACAGTCCATTTACTATTGCTAGATTTAAAGATTCTTATAATTCAGGTCTTGTAAATGGCCTTGGAAATCTAACATCTCGAATTTTAACTATGAGTTCAAATTATGAAGTAAAATTGTCTGATGAAGATTTAAAAATGAAATATTATACACAAGAAATAGAAGAATTAGAAAATTTTGATATCAGTAAACATATAAATAATATTTGGTCTAAAATCTCTGATCTAAATAATTTTATTTCTGAAAAAGAGCCGTTTAAAAAAATAAAAATAAATAAAGAAGAAGCAGAAAAAGATGTTTATTATTTACTTTATCATTTATTTGCTATAGCTCTTGCATTAGAACCTTTAATGCCTAACACTTCAAAAACTATTCAAGAATTAATAAAAGAAAACAAAAAACCAGAATCACCATTATTCCCAAGGGTGGATTAAAATATGGAAGTAAAAAAAGAGCATTTAGATAAAATAATTGAATTAGTACGACTTTCTTTCACTTTTGCAAAAGTAAATCGTGTTACTCTTCATGAAGATGGTATTCGTAGAGAGTCAGATACTGATCATACTTTTATGTTGTCTCTTATTGCTTGCTCGCTTGCCGATTCTTTTTATAAGGAAAAATTAGATATTGGTTTAGTATCACAATTTGCTCTTGTACATGATCTAGTGGAAGCTTATGCTGGAGATACTGATACTTTTGTAAATATCTCAGACGATTCGAGAAAAATAAAATTAGAAAAAGAAAAAGAGTCTTTGTATAAAATAGAAAAAGAGTTTGGAGAAATTTTTCCTTATATACATAATATGATAGAAAGATATGAAAAACAGGAAGATATAGAAGCAAGATTTATAAAATTTGTAGACAAGATGATGCCAAAACTTACACATTTATTAAATAATTTTTCTTATATAAATAATAGCAATATGGATGACGAATACTTTTATTCTTTTTTAGATAATAAATATCTTATATTAAAAGATAAATATGAAGAAACTTTTCCTGAAGTTTTAGATATTTATCAATTGTTAAAAGAGAAATTAAAGTTTGAACATAAAAATTTAAAATAAATTTATGTCCTTTGATTTATCAAAAATAGAATATATAGATATACATTCACATTTAAATTTTAAAGATTATAAAGAAGATATTGAGAATGTATTCGCCGGAATGAAAGAAAATAAAATAGCCACAATTTGTATTGGAACTGATTTGAAAGAAAGTGTAGAAGTGCGAAAAATTGCAGAAGAAAATGAAAATATTTTTTATTCTGTTGGTTTACATCCACATGACAATTTAGAAGAATTTGATTTTGCTTTTTTAAATAAAGAAAAATATATTTTACAGTTAAAAGAAATTGCAAATAGTGAAAAATGTGTGGCAATAGGGGAATGTGGGCTTGATTATTTTTATATTTATAAAGATTTTAATGAAGGCAAAATAAGTGAAGAAAAATTAAAAGAAGAAATAGAAAAACAAAAAGAAGTTTTTAAAATGCATATAGATTTAGCAATAGAACTTGATTTGCTACTAATGCTTCATATTCGTCCAAGTGAAATAGATGGAAATAAAGAAGATGCATATTTGGATGCGATAAAGATTCTGACCTCCCAGAGCCCCTCCCAAGGTGGGGAGAAATCTCTGATGAGGAGAGATGAGATTAAAGTAAATTTTCATTTTTTTGTTTCTACAAAGAATGTATTAGAGAAAATTTTGGAAAATGAAAATTGGACAGTGTCAGTGCCAGCAGTATGTACTTTTACTGAAGAATACAATGAGATGATAAAAGCTATACCACTTCATAAAATTCACATAGAAACTGACAGTCCTTTTGTGATGCCTAAAAATAGAAGAAAATTTGCAAAAAGAAATGAACCGAGTTTTGTGATGGATGTTTTTGATAAAATTTGTGAGATAAAAGGTATTACTTCGACAAGCTCAGTAATCAATAAAGAAGAATTTAAAGAAATATTAAAACAAAATTTCAAAAATGTGTTCTTGAAATAAAAGCGTAAATATGTTATTATTTGTATCTTATTAGTTATTTAAAAAAATATCCGCCTGCGCTAATTTGTCTTCATATAAATACATGAGGAGAATAAAGCTTCGGCGGGACAAGAAAAATATGAATGAAAATGAAACCGTGATGATAGACGAGAAGGAAGTATATGAGATTTCTTATATATTTGACAATCGTCTAGACGAAAGTAAAGCTATAGAAAAAGCTGAGACTTTCAAAAAAGACATCGCTTCTTTAGATGGAAGCTTCATTTCAGAAGAAACTCCATATATACGTGAGCTCTCTTATGAGATGACTAGGGTAGTAAATAATGTAAATATAAAATTTTCTAAAGGATATTTTGGTTGGATCAAATTTGAAATTTCTCCAAGTCATATAGAAGCTATAAATAAAAAGCTTAATCTTGATGAAGAAATTGTAAGATTTTTGATAATCAAAGCAAAAAAAGGAAATGATGTATTTACAAAAGATATATCCGTAATGGTAGGTGACCCTACGATAGTAACTGCTATAAAAGAAGATATTGTAGATGACATTGATGTAAATCTTGATACCACAAAAGAAGAAAATCTTGAAGAGGTGATAGATGAAGAAACTAAAAAAGTGTTAGATGAAGAGATAAAAACAATCACAGAATAATTGCACATTAAAAATTATTAACAAAAATATCGTGATATAATTTTATATATCTAAATTATAATCAAAATAAATAAATATATGTATTTAAATAAAGCAACGTTATATGGGAATCTTACAAATGATCCAGACTTAAAGAGTCTTCCAAATGGAAATAAGGTAGTATCTTTTAGTCTTGCTACAAATAGATCTTATAAAGATGCAAATGGTGTAAAAAAAGAAATTGCAGACTTTCATAATATTGTAGCTTTTGGGAAACTTGCAGAGCTTTTTGCTCAGTGGCTCAAAAAAGGAAAACCAGTATATATTGAAGGTAGAATACAGACAAGAAGCTGGGATGATCAAAATGGTGGAGGTAAAAAATATCGTACAGAAATAGTTGCTGACAATTTCCAATTTGGACCAACAACTAAGACAGGCGATAGTACAAGCTCTACAAATGATTCACAAGAAGTAAAAGAATCTGAAGCTCTTGATACCATTGATTATGGTGATATGGATATAAATCCAGACGATATTCCATTTTAGAAAATGTCTATTTTAAAGAAAATAATTTTTAAAAGTAAACCCGATAGGCGAAACTATTAAAATTTATTTTCTTAAAATAGTTTAAAAAATTATGAAAAACAAAAAACAAGATTATTTTAAAGAAAATAATATAAAGATAGACTATAAAAGTATAGATATACTTCAAAGATTTATCAATCAAAATGGTAGAATCTTAAATAGAAGAAAGACAAATTTATCTGCAAAAAATCAGCGAAATATAGCAAATGCTATAAAAAGAGCTAGATTTATGGGGCTTATGCCTTATGTGGCTAGATAATATTTCAAAAATAAAGACTGCAATAT
>CAZYMY010000005.1:11447-18786 GCA_964648875.1 uncultured Candidatus Saccharibacteria bacterium
TGGGGCTTATGCCTTATGTGGCTAGATAATATTTCAAAAATAAAGACTGCAATATCGCTTTGCAGTTTTTATTTTATTAACAAAAATAATTAAATAAAAATATATGCATCCAAAAAAAGAAAAAACATTTGTAATTTTAAAACCAGATTGTATAGAAAGAGGTTTGGTTGGTGAAGTCGTTGGTAGATTTGAAAAAATAGGTCTTAATATAGTAGCTGCTAAAATAGGCCATGCAACAGATGCGCAATTAGAAAATCATTATAGAATAAATGATGACAATTATTGTTGCTCTATCGGCTGTAAAAGTCTTGGTATTGAAGTAATGAATATTGAGCAAGCTAAAGAAAAAGGGGAAGATGTAGAAAAGTTAATCAAACAAGGTAAAATAGTTTTAGGTTGGATAGGTAAATATATTAAAAGAAGACCTGTATTTATGATGGTACTAGAAGGTTTAGACTCTATAGCAAGAGTGAGAAGTTTAATAGGATTTACAAATCCACCAAAAGCTGCCCCAGGTACAATAAGATTTGATTATGGTATTGATAGTGTAGATCTTGCAAATACAGAAGAAAGACCAGTGGAAAATCTAGTTCATGCTAGCGGAAATAAAGAAGAAGCTAGAGCAGAAATAGATCTTTGGTTTCCAGAATTAGATTTACAATAGACTTATTAGGTTAAAAAAGGGTTTCCACATATAAAAATATCTAGATAATCAATAAAATCTAGGTATTTTTGTTTTATTATATAGAATTTGTTTTTTTGTCAATTTTGATTTTTTATTTTATGGATATAAAATATGAATAGGATGCTTAGTGAATATCTTTCATAAACATCTTTTGGGTTATGAGATATTGTTTTTAGTCCGAGGACTAAAACTTTCTCTACCCACTTTAAATTTATTTTTTAAAGTAAGATAACATTAAGTGTCCAAATAAAAACTTCACAAAATTTTGTGGAGTTTTTATTTTTATAAATAGACATTTTTAATGTTATAATTGCTATATAAGTTTTATGTCTAAAATAAAAATACAATTTGCCGGTGGGGCAAATACAGCTACAGGTTCAAATTTTCTTTTAGAAATAGGAAAATTAAAAATATTAATAGACTGCGGTCTTTATCAAGGAGAAAAAATAGCAGAAGAATCAAATCGAGAAGATTTTATTTATAATCCAAAAGATATAGATATATTATTTGTGACTCACGGACATCTTGATCATGTTGGAAGAATACCAAAATTAGTAAGAGATGGTTTTAATGGAATAATAATGTCTACACCAGCGACTCGTGATATAGGTGAGCTTGTAATGAGAGATTCACTCGGAGTACTTTCAAAAGAGGCACAAAGAGAAGGTTTGCCTTTAATTTATGAAGAAGTAGATATAGATAAAGCTATGTCACTTTGGCAGGCTAGAAATTATCATGAAAATATATTTTTAGATTCAGATGATATTGATATCAAAAAAGTAAATGTAAAATTTTATGATTCAGGACATATTTTAGGCGGTAGTCTTATAGTCTTTGATATAAAAGGAAAAAAATTAATGTTTACAGGGGATTTAGGAAATAGCCCATCACTATTATTAAGAGACACAGAAAATGTAGAAGGTATAAATTATTTAATTACAGAAAGTGTTTATGGAGATAGAAATCATGAGCATAAAGATGATAGAGTAAATATATTAAAAGATATTATAAAAAAGACAATATCAAGAAGAGCTACTCTCATGATACCTGCTTTTTCAGTTGAAAGGACTCAAGAATTAATTTTTATTTTCAATCAAATGGTAGAAAATAAAGAAATACCACTTATACCAGTATATTTAGATTCTCCTCTTGGTATAAATATAACTAAAGTTTATAAAAAATATGAAAAAGATTTTAATGAAAATGTTGAAAATATTATTAAAAAAGGGGATGATATTTTTTCTTTTGCCGGACTCACTTTAACAAAGACATCCGAAGAATCTAAAAATATAAATTTTGCATCAAATCCAAAAATTGTAATTGCTGGATCTGGTATGAGTAATGGTGGAAGAATAGTTTATCATGAAGCTAGATATTTAGGAGATGCAAAAAATATTTTATTGTTAGTTGGTTATCAAGCCGCGGGTACTTTGGGAAGAAAATTGCAAGAAGGGGTAAAAGATATTTTTATTCATAAAGAAAAAATTCATGTAAAAGCTGAAATAGCAAATATTTCAGGATTTTCTGCACATAAAGATTCAGAACATATACAAGAGTTTATAGGAAATATGGCAGACTCACTTAAAAAAGTTTTTGTGGCAATGGGTGAACCAAAAAGTCAAAGATATTTGGCTCAAAGACTTATAGAAAAATATAATTTAGATGCCATAGTGCCAGATCTAAATGAAGTTTTTGAAATAGAAGTATAAAGTTTGTGATATAATTTATTTTGATAAGATAAATTTATGGATGTAAAAAAGAAAATAGTAATTTCAGTTTCTGGTGCCGCAGAAGTATCTCATTGTGGTCCTGAAACTTTAAATATAGCAAAAGAGCTTGGTAGGGAAATAGCTAGACATGGTTGTATAATTTCGACTGGTGCTACCTGTGGATTTCCAAATGCTTCAGCGCAAGGATATAAAGAGGCAAATGGTATTTTTTCTTTAGGCCTTTCTCCTGCTGCAGATAAAAGAGAGCATACAGATCTGTACTTTTTACCACTCGATTCTTGTGATGTAATTATTTATACTGGATTTGGTTTTCCTGTGAGAGATATTTTGCTTACAAAGAGTTCTGATGCTATGGTCATTGGTTGCGGAAGAATAGGTACTATACATGAATTTACTGTGGCATTTGAGTCAAATATGCCTGTTGGGATTTTGGAGGGACCTTGGGCCACTGACGCGGTTATAAGAGATGTGATAAGAAATAGCAATCGTACAAATGTAAATATAGTTTTTGATTCTGACCCAAAAAGATTAGTTGAAAGACTTATAGAGATGGTAAATCAAAATATAGAGAGAAAAGAAATGGGCGATGTAAATCTAGTAGAAGAATTTAAAGCGAAAGTATAGTTATGGTATATGAAAAAAGTTTTTAATTCTTCTTTTAAGAAAGAAAAAACAATAAAATGTGTTGCTAAATATGTAAATTCAAGATCTTCAATTTTAGTTCAATATGCAGATATTTTTGCAGGGGAAAATAGAAAATTATTAAGTAAAGGTTTATATAAAAATAGTTTTAATTTTAGTAAAAACAAAATACTCCTTTAATTGGAGTATTTTGCCAGTACGAGTTCAGTATATGTATTACTACATCAGGCGACGACTGTCGCTTTTCCATTCCTCCTGTCGGTGACTTTAATATATCATAATGCTATATAGCAAGTCAATTAGTTGTATTAGTTCACTACATTTGGCACTAAATTATTATTAATATACATCATAGGAGAAATAAACCCAAGAGAGGTGTGAGGTCTTTCATTGTTATACCAATCAATATAAGTCTTTAATCTTTCTTTTAGTTCGTCTATTTTGTCTCTATCATACATTAAGTGTCTGTTCCATTTGATAAACTCTTCTTCTAATGTCCTATTAAATCTTTCTATATGAGCATTCATTTTAGGAGTAGATGGATAGATAAAATTATGTTTAATATTATGTTTTTCACAATATTCATGAAAAAGATCTAGAAACTCAGATCCATTGTCTGTCTGTAATTCATCTATTTTAATATCAATAGTCTTAAATATTTCCCTTGTTCCTTTTGATGAATGGTTAATTGATAAATGAGAAAAAGCTTTTCTTGTTTTAATATCTATAGCATTTACAAAATACCATTTAGTACCATATATATGTCTTACCACTGTGTCTATCTCGAATCCTTGTTTTACTTCTCGTCTTGATTTATTTACTTTCTTTTTGTATTTATATGGTTTTTGTCCTCGCAAAGGTAATAACCTCTTTTCTTTTAGATATTTAATATATCTACCAACCATAGATTCTGAAGTCTTAATTTTGCTTTTAATTAAATGATAAATCTGAGTTTTACCAATATTTGGGTGTTCATTTCTCAATTTAATTATTTGATCTTTTAATTCTTCATTTATTATTCTCTCCCTTGTCTTGTTTGGTTTGGTAGATTTATTATTTAAAGTATTTAGATGATTATGATGTAATTTTAATTCTCTTTTCCATCTGTAAATAGATCTTCTACTTGTCTTGAAAGCATGCAAAGTGCTTTCAAGGCCATATTTATTGAAATGTGATAGGATTTTAGCCTTTCTGATTGATTCTGGTGTCATAGTATTGGTTTTAATAATATGATTATACCCAGATACAAAACCTTTTGTACCTCTTAAAATATTAAATTGTTGCATAGATATTTTGCCAATTATTTATTAATAATTAGTGCCATATGTATGTGAACTTATTCATTAGTTATTAACAATTGTTAATAAACACTAAAAAGCAACTTTGTAAAGTTGCTTTTTCCTTCACATTTTTTTGTTATTTATTATGATATAATTTTTTAATGCAAAAAGATTTTGATAAATGGAATTTTCTAAAAAAAGAGATAAACAATAGAAAGAAAGTATCTTATATAAAAGATGGTGAGGTATGGATGACACATTTAGGATTAAATATAGATACAGAGATGGACGGGGTAGGAGAATCTTTTTTAAGACCAGTATTAATTATAAAACGACCCAGGTTTGAGCAACTCTGGATAGTTCCTTTGACTACAAGAGAAAATAAAGATTATATTTTATTAGATTTTAAATATAAAGGTAATTTAAATTATGTAAATATTTTACAATTTAAAACTATAGATTCAGCCAGGTTAAAATATAATATTGGAAAAGTTAGTGAAGATGAATTAAAGATGATAAAAGAAAAAATCCGTAATCTTTTAGATTAACAGATTTTTTCTTTTGCATAACCCTTTTACAAGGGAGGGCTTTTAAGCCATAATGATATATTTCTATATCATCAATATTATTTTATCATATTAATAAAATTAAAGTCAAATTAAAATTAACAATATAAAATCATAAAATTAAATTTTGTAAAGTTGCTTTTTTCTTCACATTTGAGACAATTAATATATTAAAAATATTAAATAACAATTTATATAAATATATGTCATTAGGAGGAGAACCAAAAAATAAAGAAGGAGAAGGCCAAGATGGCCCACAAGAAAAAAAAGATTCTAGCATGACCCCAGAACGTATGGATGAATTAAGTAAAAAATTTGATCTTAATAAAGAGAATCAAGAAACTAAAGAACAAAATTCTTTTGATTCAAATTCTTTTATAGAAAGTCTAAATTTAGAATATGATCCATCAATAGAACAGAAGTTAATTATAAAAAGTAAGTATGGTATGAAAACGGGCGAGGTTATTTTTGAAAATGTTAATCAATTTTATACAGATCTTAAAAAAGATGATTATACTCTCATAATCACAGGTTTTATTAAAGGCCCTAGTGGAAATAATACAAAAGTAAAAATTGTACCAAATGAAAGTGGTAGATATAATATAATTAATTTTTCAGATAACGAAATCATGAGGGAGAATATTGAAATATCTAAGGATGAATAAAATACTTATTAAGTGTATGTCACTTGAGATAAACAATAAACCCAAAGAAACCAAAAATACTAATAAATCATTATTACTTAAAGATTTAGAGATAAGTATAGTTCTATATCAATTTTTAAAAAATCATTTGAAAATAAAATCATTAAAAGAGTTAGAAGATAAAACAGAAAATGATATTAGGGATATAAAAGGATTTTCTAATAGAAATATGAAAGAATTATCAGCTATTCTTAGTGAAAATAATATATCTTTAAAAAAATAGTAGTTAATTATTTAGACATATTAGTATATGATATAATTGAAAAATGACAGAAAAAGCCAAATTTATTAAAAATAAAAATGCTCCATGTTTAGAAAAAGGTTGTAGTTTTTGTTGTAATCCAGTAGCTATAGATGAAAGACAAATTAAAAATATTGGTGAAGAAAATTTACCAGCAGATAAAAATGGGGATAGTTTATTTTCTTCTAGAAAAGAAATACTTTATTCAAAAAAGAATCCTGATTCTACAAAGTTTATGACTTTCAACTGTAAAAATTTTGATAGCAATACAGGTCTATGTAGAGATTATGAAAATAGACCAGATTTATGTAGAAATACATCTTGCATAAATGTTGATAGTGTAAAAAGTGTTGATGAGCAACGCAAGGATTTTATAGATCAGATTATTAAATAATATTATATGAAAATAAAGACAATAGCTATTTTTTATGGAGGCCCTTCAAATGAACATGAGGTATCTATAAAGTCAGCAAAGAATATATTAAAAAATATAGACAGAAATAAATGGAGAGTCATTGAAATTTTTATTGATAAAGAGGAAAATTTTTATATAAAAAATTTGAAAGATGAATTTACAAAAAAATATAGTAAAAAGATTTTTAATGAAAATGAAATAATGAAAGTCTTAAAAGATGAAAATATATATAAAGTATTCCCAGTACTTCATGGCAAATATGGCGAAGATGGTAAAATACAAAAGACTTTAGAGAAAAATAAAATAAATTTTGTAGGATCTAGTAGTAAATCCTCAGGTATTGCAATAGATAAAAATAAAGCAAATAAAATATATATTAAAAATAATATTTTAATTCCAAATTCTAAATTAATTCATAAAAATGATTTTTATCATAAGTTAAATTATCCTATTATAATAAAGCCAATAGATGAAGGATCTTCTTTTGGTTTATTTAAGATAGATTCAAAAGATGATTATATAAATAATATAGAAAAAATATTTTTAAATTATGAAAATATGTTAGCTCAAGAATTTATTTTTGGTAGAGAATTTACTTGTGGAGTAATAGAGATAAAAAATAAAATAAAATCTTTATCTCCTTCAGAGATAGTTTTGACAAAAACTAAAACTTTTGATTATAAAGCAAAATATACAAAGGGGGCGGTAAGCGAGATAACACCAGCGAATATTAATAAGAATCTGACTTATAAAATACAAAATTTAGCAAAAAAGTGTCATAAGATTTTGGGATGTAAAGACATTTCTCGTACAGACATCATTTTAAATGAAATAGATAAAAAATTTTATGTTTTGGAGACAAATACTTTGCCTGGTATGACTGAGACTTCTTTTATCCCAGCAGAAGCGGAATATTCTAAAATAAATATGAAAAAACTTATTGATATTTTATTATCTAATATATAAAAATAAACTCTGTATTTCTACAGAGTTTATTTTTGTTTTAGATTATATCTATTTTACACTTTCTACTATTTTCTTAAAAACTTCATTATGATTTTCTGCAAGATCTGCTA
>CAZYMY010000006.1:0-4125 GCA_964648875.1 uncultured Candidatus Saccharibacteria bacterium
TTGCATGCCTTATCCACGCCGCCAGCGTTCATCCTGAGCTAGGATCAAACTCTAAAAATAAAAACGGAGCAAAAGAAATTTGTATAAGTTTCTTTTTCTCTAATATAGACTATATCTTTTAATAGATATATTTTTTTGCAATGTTATTATAATATTTTATTATAATTTTCTATTCTATTTACAAATAGCGATACTAAACTAATGAGTTTGAGAAAATACTCATTTTTAAGCAAAAAGCTTATAAAATAAACCCATTAATCAAGTCCCAATATATTATCATAAACCGAAAAATAATGCAAACTTTTTAACACTAATCTCTTTTTTCTTTTCTCATCAAAATAACTGAAAGTAATATCAAAAACATAAATAACACAAAACTCATAAATGGAAAAGTTATAAATCCAAAAGATACAAAAGTAGGTTTTGCGCAATCGATAAATCCCGGAGTGACAGGACATGGCACAGCCTCATTAAACCCAAGCTGTAAATATGAATGATATAAAGCTATGATTCCGCCAACAATAGAAAGCCATAAAGTATATGAAAATACTTTTATATCATCTTTTATATATGCGACTGCATAAAGCAAAACTTGCGAATAAATAAATATTCTCTGAAACCAACAAAGCCCACATGGCGCCTCACCCAAATAGTCAGAATATATAAGTGAAACAACAGTAGCAAAAAGTGTAGAGAAAAAAGCTAATGGGAGTATGTTTTTTTCTATAAATCTTATACAAAATGGCTTTTTATTTTTATAAACAAAAAAAGTTATAAAAAATAAAATTAAAAATATAAAAGCTATTAATGTGAATATTGGTAAATAATGATTTAAAAAGTTAAAGATAATTAATTTTTGTTCTGACATATTTTTATATTTTTATATAGATAATACAATTATAACAAAAAAATACAAAATAAAAACCTATTGTAATAGGTTTTTATTGAAATTATTTTTCTAACCATTTTTCTTTTAAAATACCAGACTGTTTTATAATAGATAACATAGTTTTTGGTTTTATACTTTTACTAGAATGAAATGGCACGCAAACTACTCTTGGACCATTTACAAAATAATGATGACTACCTCTTATATTATAAATAACAAAATTATTTTTATTTAAAAATTCTTTTATCTGTTTGTATTTCCAATTTTTTATAAAATTAGGCATACAATTTAATTTACATAACACTTTGTATCGGAGTATAACCAAAATGATATACAGACTGATAAAGAGATGGTAATTTTAAATTACCGGAAAGTCTTTTCCATAAATCAGAATATTCTTTTTCTGGAATCTGATTTAGAGCATGTGGACGAGATTTAGATTTTGCTACAGTTTCGACATAACCAGTCGCTGCATCGAAAAGTTTAAATAATGCAATTTGCGGATCGTCCGCATCTACGACTAAATTAAATTCTAGAGCAACACCATACCAAACATCATCTTCTTTAAAGACAATGGTCCTAAAACTTCCTTTTTGAATAGTATTTTTAAAAATGTTGCTCATAATTAATGTTGCTTTTTATTTATAATTAAATATTATCACAAGATAAATTATAACACAAACTACTATTTATTATTTCCCCTTTCTCTGCCATTTTTCTACCAATACCAAAAGTGGTGAAGCTACAAAAATAGAAGAATATGTACCAACTATCATACCTACAATAAGAGTCAAAGTGAAATTATTTATAGACACTGGGCCAAAGAAATACAAAGAGAATAATACCAATATTATAGCTAAAGATGTATTAAATGATCTGAGTAATGTCTGATTTAAACTTTTACCAACTATATCTGAAAAGATTTCATGACTTTTTCTATTTTTCAAATTTTCTCTGATACGATCAAATACAACTATAGTATCTGCCATTGAAATACCCATTATAGTGAGAAGTGCGAGTACAAATAATGTATCTATCTCTGCACCATGAGTAATACCAAGTATCGCATACATTCCAAGCGGAATAGTAATATCATGTATCAAAGCAACTATAGTAAGAAAACCATATTTCCAACTTGAAACAGGCTTTGATATTTGTCTAAATGAAAAAGCTACAAAAATTATTATGACAATAGAAACTAATATTATAGATAATATAGTCTTTTTTGTAAGCTCTTTACCTATAGATGGACCTATTATATTTTCTGAAATCTGACTTGCTTCATAATGTGCATCTTTATTAAAACTCCAAGCATTTTCAAAATCTTGTCTATTTTCTTGTTTTATATCACCTATTAATTTTATATTTACATAATTTGTACCATCTTCAGATATTTTTTGTAAAGAAATATTTTTTACATCAAAACCACTGTTTACAATATTATTTTTTATAAAATTAAGATCAATTTTTCCATCTTCTGTAGCTGTATAACCTTTATAAGCTATCACAACTTCTGTACCTCCAGTAAAATCTATTCCTTTTTTTATGCCTTTTGTAAAAACTAAAAATAAAGAAGTTAAAACTAAAATTGCACTTATTGTTAAAAATATCCATTTGTTTTTTATTATAAACATATATTTGTTGTAATTAATTTTATCTTTATTTATTTAGAAAATCCTGACCCAAATAAAAATTTTATAATTTTATAATTTTTACTATTAACATCATCTATAGCAAAAGCTCTTAAGAAATATTTAGATATAAGCATAGAAGAAATCATAGACATGAGTACACCAAGTCCTAATACCAATCCAAATCCTGCAAGTAAAGATGAACCGAAATAAAACAATATAAGAGCCACCAATATTGTAGCGATATTTGAATCGCGAATTGATGTCCAAGCTCTTTTAAAAGACTCTTCAAGAGCTTCACTCAAATTTCTTCCTCGCTTTAATTCTTCTTTCAATCTTTCAAAGATGAGAATATTTGCATCTATTGCTACACCGATAGAAATTATAAATCCTGCAATACCTGCTGCTGTCAAAACTACAGGCACACCCTTAAATAACATAAGTACTATGCCAACATATATTATCAAAGATATTGATGCTAAAATTCCAGGCAATCTATACCAAATTATCATCAAAATGATAATGATAAGTAAAGCTATTTCTCCTGCTATCAATCCAGCATTTTTAGCTTGTTCTCCTAAAGTCGCTTCTATTACTTGAGAAGATGCTAACTTTATAGGCACAGGCAATGCCCCAGAATTTAATCTCTGCACCAAAGTCTTTGCTTCAACTGTTGTAAAATCTCCAGATATTGTAGCTTCACCACCATTTATTTCTTCTTTTACTACAGGTGAAGATATAGCATTTCCATCAAGATAAATCACAACTTGTTTCCCAACATTGTCTCTTGTAATATCAGCAAAAATTTTCTTTCCTTCATCATTGAAAATGACTAATACTCCAGGTTTATTTGTATAAGAATCAAAACTTAAAATAGACTTTTTAAGATAATTACCATTGAGACCTGTGTCTATAAGCTCTGTAGAAGTAGCCCCTGTTATAGTATCTGTATTTATATTTAATATTTTAAATTCTAATATTGGAGTATCACCTATTGTAGCTATAGCTTTATCTATGTCAGTGACGCCGGGCAACTCTACTACAAGTCTATGCTCATCTGTATATCTAGAATATTCAGTACGAATTATAGGTTCTGATACACCAAAAATATTTATTCTTTTTTCTATCACTTCACGCAAACCATTCATGCTGTCATCTATATTTAATTTACTACCATCTATAGTATCCACCTTTTGACCTGTTGTAGTAGAAACTGTAGAAGAAGCATTATTTGCTTCTTTATTCAATTTATCTATTTTTGATAAATCAGCCACATAAGTAAGCGAAGTACCTCCATTTAAATCAAGACCAAATTTAAAATCTGGTGTTTTATAAAGTAAAAAATACCAAAGTATTATCGCTGCCACTAATATCCAAAAAGCTATCACTCTATGAATCAATTTTTTATCTTTCATAATTTCTAAAAATTTATAAATTTAATAATAAAACAATATTTTACAAAAAAGTAAAATATACTGAATTAACAAAATTATAACAGAAATATCAAATAAAAAAAAGCCTAAAATATAGGCATATTTTTCTATATATTATTCAAATATTATTCTTGTATAATATCTTCTGTATTATTTTCTGTTTTCTCATCTA
>CAZYMY010000006.1:4225-13314 GCA_964648875.1 uncultured Candidatus Saccharibacteria bacterium
TTCAAATATTATTCTTGTATAATATCTTCTGTATTATTTTCTGTTTTCTCATCTATATCAATAGTGCTAGTGCTATTTTTAAATTCATAATCATTGTCCACATTATCTCGCAAAGCTTTTTCTTGGCTTACATATTTATTAATCTTATATAGCCCTATACCAAAATATACAACCATAGCCAAAATCACAAGGATACCTACCCACGTGAGAAAATTAATTAAAGAGTTCTTTTTTTGCATAAATGTTTTTTAATAAATAAATTATATCACTATTTTTAAATAAATTTTTCTGACAACGCCAATCTTGCCATTTCTTTTTCTTCTTCTGTACTTACTACAAAAATATTTTCCTTTTTTACTGGAAGCCAATAAACTTTTTCTAAAAACATATTTCTAAATATATCCGATTTTTCAAGTATAGATCCAGTGAGCACTAGCGCGTCTACATCATGTATATGTGATAATGCTATACCAATATATTCATTTATTTTATTTATATATACATGTAAAGCAAAATTATTTTTTTCTCTTATTTCTTTATTTTTGACAGATAAATTAGCCAATATATCTCTCATATCTTTTTCCCCAGTTAATGCAAAAAGTCCAGAATTTTCATAAAGCTCAGCTCTTGTATCATTGAATAAATAATTTTCTTCATTTAAAAATCTAAAACTTTTTTTATTTCTTTCTAAAATATCAAGAACTATAATAGGATCAAGATCTCCGGATCTTGTGAGATTCATAAGCCCAGATACAGGTGTCATACCAAAACTATTATATACACTTTTACCATTTTTTATTGCAGTGACAGAACCGCCTCCCCCTAGATGAATAGCTATTATATTTTTATAATCTTTTGAAAACTCATTTGATACTTCACTCATGGATATGCCATGATATCCATATTTTCTAAAATAATTTTTTTTATCACTTTTTACTCCATATGTGAAAACTTCTTTTGCAATAGTAGAATGAAAACTAGAATCAGATATACCGACTAATTTAAAATTACATTTTATTTTATTTTTTTTACAAACTTCTCTGATCAAAAATATCTGACCTATTTCATGTATAAGACTTTTTGTATGCAATGGATCATATTTTTCTATACGCTCTAATTCTTCTATATATTTTTCATCTATTATCTTATCTTGTAAAAAATATTCTCCTACTGCAACTACTCGCTCGGCTATTATATCTATATTACTGACTTTAAAATTGTATTTATTTTTTGCAATATCAAAAAATTCAAGTAAAGAATCTTCTAATTTTACTTTTGGATAAAATTCTTTTCCGTCAAACTGTAAAGAAAATAATTCTATTATCTCTTTTTTCTTTTTATCTATCTCATATACAAAATACTTTCTAGAAGCAGAGCCAATATTTGAGACTAATACTATTTTTTTATTTTTATCTTTTTTAATTTTATTCAACATGAAATTAGATTATTTTTCTATTCATATTTTAACACAAAATAAAACACTATTTTTTATAGTGTTTTATTTTTTAATAATTAAACTAAATGATTAAAATTAAATTATCTAACAGAATTATAATTAAACCCATGACTTATAGTTGTTGGTTTTATCTTATTATAAGTATTATCATTTGAAGCAAATAAACCAACATTAGTTGTATCTTTTAATCCAGAAACACTAAAAGCTGTCATAAAAAAATTATCAGATGGAACTATAAAAGTTAAAGTATTATTATTTAGAACATTAGTATTGATACATCCTGTTTCAGTTGTCCCCGCTGTAGAAAAACAAACTAAAGTGTTTGAAGTAAAATTCTTTCCATACGCAGTTATAACATCACCTGTTTTACCAGAATAAGAAGATATGGATGAGATATTTGGCTCTAAAACAAGGTTTGTTAGATTAGGAGAGGTGTTGTATGTCGCTTGTATTTGTATATTAGAAGAATTTAAATTTTTGTCCTCTGGCACATAATCAAATACAACCTGATATGAAGGTTCACCTTTTACTAATGCTTTTTCTATAACTGATTTAGCCTCATTTATCATTGCTAAATTATTTCCTTCTTCTTTTAACACTATATAGACTTTACCCCCAACTATTTTTAGATAATCTATTTTTACCTTTGCTGTTTTTTCATCTAAACCTAAACTAAGTTGCAGAAGTGCTTTTACTAATTCATACGACGCTTTATCTTGATCATCATTTATTGCTTTTCTTGTAATATTTCCAACGAGCCCACTGCTTGGTAATCCTTTACTTTTTTGATAAGCAATAGCTGCAGCTTTTGTAGCTTTACCAAAATATCCTGTTGGCTTATATGATAAATACTTAAAATCAAATAAAAAAGCCTGCAGTTTAGTAACTTGTCCGTTCGTTGAAAAATCACTAGAACCATATTTTAAATAATATTTCTGCATTGGCAAATATTCCTTCACTTGTGCTCCAGCTAAAGAGATATTTAATATAAATACAAATAAAATACCAAATAATATTTTTTTCATGTTTTTAATAATTAATTTTTAATATGTTTAGATTATATAATGAATATAAGAAAAAGCAAAATAGTTCTTAACACAAAATAAAACACTATTTTTATAGTGTTTTATTTTTATATTTTTTATTGACAATAAATATCTATTTGCTATAATAATATTATTAGATGGATACCATCTTTGTCGTAAGACCAACAGCTCCGAAAGGAGCTGTTATAATTTCTACACTTTGAATAATAAATCAAAGTATATTTTTAATTTTTTATATTGTATTAAATCTAATATATACATCTTTTTTATTAATCTTCTCTTATCTACCACTCTGACCTGAGAAATAAGTACATCGTGTTTTTTATTATCTTCAGTAATTATAAATGCTCTATATTTACCTTTTTTAATTTTTGAAGATAATGGAATACATACAACATTTTCAGAACTTTCAGCATTTATAATCAGAACTGGTCTAGAAAAGTTTTTACTTTTTCCAAAAACTTCAGTACCTACATTTTCACCTATAGAGCACCACCATATTTCTCTTTCTTTTATACCGTGATTAAAATTACTTCTAAAATGAATTTCTTTTTTCTTTTTATTCCAACTATCAAAATCTTTCATAAAAATTTCTATTAATATTCTATATCCCAAATTTCCAATTTCTTATTCTTTCACTATCCATAAAATGCTCATTGATATATGATATTTCCATATTCATCTCTTTACGAATATCTAGCATAAGAAAATCATGAGTAATCTTATCTATTTTTTTAAGATCAAACAATTTTTCTGTAATAAAACTCGCTACATGATATCTGCTAGTCTTATTTAATATATGCATATCAAGTAAAGTTGTGATACCTCCTCTCTCTATATATCCTCTCACTTCTATATCTTTATTACTTTTATTTGCCTCAAAGAAAAATCTTTCTAAAGTTTGTGGATGTCCATGAAAACTTGCAAATACTTTTGCATTAGCAAGTATTTTTTCTAATCTATTAGAAAACTCTTTTCTCTCTTTACTAAAAGCGTCTCCTGCGGAAAGTCTAGAAATATTTAAATATCCTATTTTTATATTTTTTCTTTCTTTATTTAATTTATATTTTTTAAATAATTGATTTACTAAATCTATACCTGCAATACATTCTAAAGAAAGATAATCTCCTACACCAGAAATTATAACTTCATAATTTTCATCTTTATTTAATTTATCAGAAAATGAATTTAATATAGAAAATGAATTTTCTATACTTTTTTTAGCTTCTTCTTCACTCAAAAATAAAGGTCTATTGTCATCTTTACCAGCACAAAGAATATTTATTTTATTTTTAGTTTTACACATTTTTTCTACTGCATATCCCGCTGCTACTGCATCTATAGGGAAATATACTTCTACAAGATCAGAATTTCTAGAAAGCATATCATCGATAAAACCTGGATTTTGATGGGAATATCCATTATGCTCTTGTAGCCATCCAGGAGAAGTCAAAATAATATTAAATGAAGATACATCGCCTCTCCAATATATTTCTTGAGATATTCTCAAAAATTTTAAATATTGATCTGCCATGCTAGATACAATTTGTACAAAAGCTTCATAACTTGCAAAAAATGCATGGCGCCCAGTCAAAATATATCCCATCATCATACCAAACAAAGTATTTTCAGAAAGCATTTCTATAATTCTTCCTCTTTTTGATAAATCTTTGTCCCAAGATTTTATTTCTAAATTAAATGCTCTACTTTCTTCTTTAAACACAGAATCTAATTTATTTGAATAAGTCTCATCTGGTGAAAAAAATCTAAAATTTTTATTTGCGTCATTTAATTTAAATATATGTCTCAAATATTCACCTACTATATTCATCGGTGAATGTGTATTCCAATCTTTATTTGTGTTTAAAATAGTTTCTTTAAATATTTTTGAAAGATTTGGTAATTTTAAATCTTTTAATTTATTTTTACCATTTTGCTGTACATGCAAATTCATACCCATTCTCCACATTTTTTCTGGAATAATATCTTCTATTTCTTTCAAAAATAATTCTACACTTTCATCTTTTAATCTTTTCTTTAAAATAGTTTTTGATTTATTTATATCTTCTCTAAATAATTCTTCTATTTTATAACTTTTTAACCAAGCCTCTAAAGCTTTTAATTCATCTTTATTTGTTTTACAATTTGGAAATGGTACTTGATGAGATTCACAATTTCCTTCTATTTTTATCTTTTTTACTCCTCCTTCGGAGGCTCCGAGGATTGAATATTTTGGCCCAGTCCAGCCTTTATCACTTTTTAATATGATAATAGGTAAGCCTTTTGTCTCTCCTGTTTTTTTCATCTCAAATATTTTTTTAAAACTTTTCTCTAATGTATTTTGCATTAATATGTGAACATTATCTTTTTCGAGATTATAATTATTTCTATTGGCATAAATATTTGTATCACTTCTAGCATCTATGATAAAAGCCTCATATCCTAGACCAATAAATAAACTTTCGAGTTCATCATCGCTCATTCTACCAAAAATAGTTGGTCCTGAAATTTTATAACCATTTAAATTTAAAATAGGTAATACTACTCCATTGTCTTTACTATTTATAAATTTACTAGAGTGCCAACTGGTAGCAAGAGACCCTGTTTCTGCTTCTCCATCTCCTATTATAGTCACAGCTATCAAATCTTTATTGTCTAGTACTGCGCCACTTGCATTTGATATAGAATAGCCAAGCTCTCCACCTTCAAGTATCGCGCCAGGAGTAGCAGGTGAGGCATGTGTAGAGAAACCATTTGGAGCACCAAAATATTTTATCAAATTTGCTAAACCCTCTTTATCATATGAGATTTCAAAAGCATATATATTTTTATTATGTCCAGATATAGCATTTTGCGAAGGCAAATTATTTTTATTATCAAAATAATAAGTAAGAGTCTTTTCTAAAAATAGATTTGCTTGCAAAGCTGGGAAAGAATGTCCTGTGCCAAGCAAAAAAATAATATCTCTTAATTTAGAATTTGTTTTTTGATTTTGTTTTAAATAAAAATTTAAATGAGTATAAACAAAATTGACTCCTGTAGCACCACCAAAATGTCCCAAAAGTCTGTTTTTTATATCTTCACTTTCAAGTTCTCTATCTAAAAAGAAATTATCTTTTAGATAAAGCTGTGATGCTGTAATATAATTTACAACTCTTAAATATTTCTTTAATCCTGAAAAATCTTGTTTATTTTCTTTTGTCTTTTTAATAATAGAATTGTTTATCATGAGTCTATTTTATCATGATAAATGACTTTAAAATATTTTTATACACAAAATCACCAAATAAAATAATTTATATAAATGAGACCAAATAATACAATTATAGCAATAGCGCCATATATAATATGTCTCACATGATGCCTCTTAAATTCTACAAAAAAGAATGATATTAAAGATAATAAAAATAAAATTATAAGAATTTTATAAATAAAATTTAATTTATACCAAAAATTAAATATAAATCTATCAAAAGAAGTAGAATATTTTATATTTTCATTATTTTCTATATTCTCAGTATTTTTTATTTCTTCTTCACTTGATATACCTAACACTTGCAGATCTTTTTTATTGGTTGCTGAGCTTGCCGAAGCATTTTCTTTTTCTGCTATATTTTTTGCTTCTTCTTTTTCTATTTCATCTTTTTGTAAATTAGAATATGTTGTAGCTCCCGCTGATTGTAATTTTGTATTATTAATTTTTTTTTCTGTACCAAACATTTGTATCACAAACACTGTATTTCTACCATTAAAATTACCAACTTTAGTAGATATACCTATATCTTTATATTTTTCATTTAAAATATTATCTCTATGTGTAGGAGAATTTAGCCAAGCAGATTCTACATCTTTTGAAGTTAAAAAATTAATTGCTAAATTTTCTCCAGCATAAATAAAATCATAATTTGCCTTTTTTATCCAATACCAAGGAGAAACACCTTCTGGAGAATAATGTGCAAAATATTTATTTTCTATCATATCACCACCTTTCAAAGATGCAGCTAATTGCAATTTTTCATTTCTTAAAAGTGGTTTAAGACCGTATTTATTTCTAGATTCATTTGTAAGGTCAATTAGCACAGCAGATTCTACAGATTCACCAAGTACTGTCTTATGTAAAAATAAATATCTACCAAAAGATAAACCCAAAAGAAAAAAGGATATAAGCAATATAGATAAAAGAACTGTCTCTCTCAATAAATGTGGATGAAAATTATTTTTATGTGTTGGAAAAATAAAATGTCTTACATTGTGTATACCTTTTTTTATCATATATTTTAATTATATCATTAAAAACACCCTTTATAAAAGGTGTTTTTAATTTAAAACTTCAATTTAAAATGTCTATAAATAAATAGATTTTATTATTTTATATAATATTTTATCTATTATTTAACAATAATTCATTTACAAAATCCATAGTAGCTAATCCAAATTTACCAGTACCTTCTGTAAATCCAAATGGATCAAGTATTTCTTTTCTATACATTTCTTGAAAATCTTTTACAGCTTTTTTTGTAGAATCTCCATAATATCCTGTCTCTTCTACATTAAATCCTCTACTATTTAAGAATTTCTGAAGCTCTTTTACTTCTTTACCTTGCATTCCTCTATTTAGAGTAGTTTCAAATTGGTAAGTAGAGGCACCATAAACCATTTGATTATTCCACCAATCTTTTGGAATTTCAGTATTTGTCTCAGTGTTTGGACCTCCATATATTCCAGCGCCTGTATTTGCTGTAGTCACCGATAAAACATCTGACCAATCTCCATATACACTTCTATTAAAGATAGTATAAAGTGCTGCTTTTACTTTAAAGTGATATGTAGTATTTGGTGTCAAATTATTAATAGTCCTAGAACCACATAATCCATCATACATATCGCCATTATAATTTTTTACATGTTCATAATCTGTATGATAATATACAGAACATTTAGAACGAGAATTTGTACCATTTGTAAAACTTAAACTAATACTATTTGATGTAACATTTGTAGTGTATAGATTCGTTGGAACAGATGAAGATATTGGTTGTTTACAATTTGTATCATATTCTGTCTGAGAAGAGTATGATACACCATTTATAGAACAATATATATTAGTGGTAGTAATATTAGTCTTCCACATAGCATCAAAAGATGTATTTTTTGATATCCTTACAGAATTACCGACTTTATATAAAATATCATCACCAGTTTCTTGCCATGAATCAAAAGTGTGTCCGGCTTTTGTAGTAGATGGTAAAGTGATATATCCACCATTTGGTGCTGATACTTTTTTATCAGCTACTGATGATCCTCCATTTGTGTTAAAAGATACTATGTATTCTTGTTGTTGTGATGCTATTGGAGACCATATCGCATGAAGAGTCACTCCTGATTCTGGCTTATAATACATTCCTGGAGCAAAAGCTGAACAACTTGTACTAGTACAAAGATTTGAGCTTGTATACCAACCTACAAAATTATACCCCTCTCTTGAAATATAATTTGGATTTGGGCGTGTTATGCCGCTAGTATTTATCATTCGTTCATTCTTTGGTAAAGAAATTCCTTCACCAGCATTTACAGTCTGTTCTGCTGGTGTTGTACCAGAACCACCATTTGAACTAAATGATACTATGTATTTTGTAGATTCTGTTGTATTTTGTTTCCAGATAGCATATAAAGTTACATTGTCATTTAATTTTATAGTATCTTTTGGATTATATGATACACCTGTAGTGTCAGCTTTAGTATTCCATTTTACAAAAGTATGATTATATTTATTATAAAAATTATCTTGTACCGTAGCGATTGTTCCAGATGTTACATCTTGTTTAACAGTCACTACCCCATACGCATCTTGTTTTCCAGCATCAGAATGTACTGTCTCAGCACCATTAGCCTCGTATGTTATTGTGTACTTTTGAGTTTCTACAGTAGTATTTTTTCTAACTATAAATGTAGCAGTATTTTCAGTAGCTGATACTATAGAAACTTTATAACCATATGTCTCAAATGTATTAAGACCACTTCTTCCTAATGAAGGATTTGATGAAAATTGTGACGCGCCCTTTCCATCAACGCTACCGTTAAAACCCACAACAAAACCATTGACCTCTTCACCTTGGTTTCCATATGGCAAATTTTTATATATACTTGTACCTCTGACTATTATTTCTGTGCCGTTGTCATTTACAATACCAATATACTCAGCTTCAGTATAATCTTTTTTATTTCTCAGTGTAAATTCTTGATTTAATAGAGCCCTTATCTCAACATCTGACTTTTTTATCGTTGATCCCCATACAGCATAAAGAATAACATCTGATGTAGGAGTATAACTTGCATATGGTAATAAATAATTAGTTGTAGTATTTTGATTTGTAGACCAACCAAGAAATGTATAACCTGGTACTGTATCAGTATATGATGGTAAAGTTATAGAACTACGAGCATTTACAGTCTGTGGAGTTAGTGCTATAGCGTATCCTGTACTTGGTATATTTGAATTAAATGTGACTGTGTATTTTTGAGTTTGAATCTGTGAATCATTTTTTGCTTCATATACAGCATAAAATACATTATCATCTCTATTTACA
>CAZYMY010000006.1:13414-16889 GCA_964648875.1 uncultured Candidatus Saccharibacteria bacterium
TGAATCATTTTTTGCTTCATATACAGCATAAAATACATTATCATCTCTATTTACATCAGTACAAACATAAGAACATTTATTATAAAGACTGTATGGCGCATAAAAATCTGAACCTAGAATATTAGTACCATTCTTATCTGTAGTCCACCCTTTAAAATATTCTGTCACTTTTACTAAACCATTTCCAGCAGAATTTTGTTTATATCCTATTCTTGTAGCTTTACTATTTGGCATTTGTATAGATTCACCCGCTGTGATAGTAATAGGCTCTTGATTAAATGGAGAACCTCCATTTGCATCAAATTTAAATGTATATTTTTGTACATTTTTTTCTTCAGTATTATTATCATTTAACGCTACAGTTTCCATCTTGGACCATTTTGAAGAAACACCATCCGCTGTAACTCCTTTTACTTTAAAATAATAAACGATATGTGTTTTACTTCCTAACTGTCTTAAATTTGTGAGAGTTGTATCTCCACAACTTCCATTAAATACTTTAACTGCTGTACTTGTAGCACCATTAGATCTGTTAATATCATCATAATAATTTCCATAAGATATAACACATTTTGTATATTTCTTATCTATATCCCAATGTAATTTTACCCAATCTTGTCCAACACCTGTAGCAGAAAAATTATATGGAGCATCTTCCAAAGGAACTTCTCCGTAAGTCTTAATTCTCCAATATGCATAAAAAGTTACATTATGGGTTGCTTTATACTCAGCATCTGGAGATAAATAATTACAACCAATACTATTATTATAAAGACAAGATGCTTGATTTATACGCCAACCATAAAAAGCTTCTCCTTCTTTTGAAAAATTATTCCAAGTTGGCATTTTTATAATCTCATCAGGTTTTACTGTAATAGAATTTGGCGTGTCGCCTTTTCCACCATCAAGATTGAATCTTATAGTTATTGTACCGTCTGGGTTTGTACTAGGGCCTGAAACACAAGCAGTTGAAACAGGAACTGGTTGAGTTGACCCAGGACAAGTCTTATAACTTACCCCATTTCCTTCTTGGCCATCATTAATTTGCCTCTGTTCACCTGAATAGCCATAGCCACCTGACCCGCCGCTACTGCGCATATCAGATTCTATAGCCTTTCTTGTCGCAGACATCACATTTCCAGACTGAAATAATCCAAAAGAGTTTTGGAGTTTTTTTACAGCAACTGCTGTCTGATTGCCATAATATCCCGTTGATTCTTGTAAAAGCCCTTTTCCTACAAGATAATCTTGTAATTTTTTTACATCTGTACCTCTACTACCTTTTTTAATATCTTTATTAAAAGTTTGTGCAGAAGTAAAACTTAAAGAAAACACGAAAACAAAAGTTAACGCTATTAAAATATATTTTTTCATAAAATTTTATAAATATTGTAAATCACAGATAATACTCTATTAATATATTTATTATGCCATAAATAAAAGCGTTTATAGAAAGTTATCCCCTATTTTCTTGTGTATTATGTCTTGAAACTTGCGTCTTGCATCTTTTATTCTGTATTCTGCATTCTGTATTCTGTATTTTATGTCTTACGGCTTGTATCTTGAGTCTTACGTCTTGTCACTCCATATGAGCTTTTTCTTTATCTTCTACAATATCTTTTAATAATTTATAATCTTTTAAACTTTCATCTTTTTCTATTATTTTTTTTGCTTCTTCTCTAGCTATTTCTACTAATTTTAAATTTTTAATTGCCTCCATAGCAAGATCTGATACTCCCCATTGTTTTCCTGATAAAAGTGAACCTATCCCACGCTGATTGAGATCAAGCTCTGCTAGCTCAAAACCATTTTTTGCTTTTAAAAGAGAAGACATTCTCTCGCTAGTAATATCAGAATTTGAATTTGAAAAAATATAACATACACTTTCTCTTTCTCCTCTACCAATCCTACCTCGAAGTTGATGAAGCTGTGCTAAGCCAAATCTTTCCGCACCTTCTATTATCATACGACTAGCATTTGGTACATTTACACCTACTTCCACTACACTTGTAGAAACTAATATTTGAATTTTATTTTCATAAAAATCTTTCATTATATTTTCTTTTTCTTCTTTTTTTAATTTTGAATGTATACCAAATATATTAATAGTTTTATCAACCCATCCTAAATCCTTCCCCAAGGGAAGGACTTTCACCCCTTCCTTCCGAAGGGGCTGGGGGTAGGTCTTAAAATATTTCTCAAGACTTTTTATTTCACTTGCTATAGATCTTAAATTTAATTTTTGAGCGCTTTGCAATTCCTCTTCATCAAGTTCATCAATTCTTGGTACTATCACATATACTTGATAACCAGATAATATTTCTTTTTTTATCTCTTCATAAATTTTATTTCTCTCACTTTCTTTACATAATTTAGTTATAATCTTTTTTCTATTTTTTGGCATTTCATCAATTACTGTGAGATCAAGATCTCCAAATATAGTAAGAGCAAGTGTCCTTGGTATCGGTGTAGCCGTCATAGAAAGAAGATGCGGTAATTTATCTTTTTCTAATTTTATTTCTTGCCTTTTATTTGTAATATTTTTTGGATGATTTGCTGGCAATATTTCTACTGATACAGATTTTTTATTTGCCAATTTTGCTCTTTGTTTTACTCCAAATCTATGTTGCTCATCTATTATCGCCAATGCTAAATTTTGAAATTTTATTTTTTCATTTAAAAGAGAATGAGTACCTATAACTATAGAAATATCTCCTGACTCAATCCACTTTTTCAATTGATTTTTAGAAATATTTGTTGATAAATTTTTATCTATTTTACTTGGAAATTTTTTACAAGTCTTTCCTGTAATTAGACCAATTTCTATATTTTCATCTTTTAAAAAATTTATAAATGATTCAAAATGTTGACTAGCCAATACTTCTGTCGGTGCCATATATGCTATTTGCAATCTCTTTTTTGTATCTGTATCACGATTTATATTATGAGTTATAAGATAAGCTATAATTATAGCAACTAAAGTTTTTCCACTACCTACATCGCCTTCTAAAAGTCTACCCATGGGCTCAGATTTTTGTAAATCATTAGATATATTTTTTATGGCTTCCAATTGAGAATTAGTTAATTTAAAATTAAATTTTAATTCTATTTTTGATATAAAATCTTCTGAGATGTCTGTTGAGAAATCTGAATTTTTTATATTATATCCCAGACTATCTTTTGCTTTCTTTTTTTCTATTTGTTTTAAAACTTGTAAATAAAAAATTTCTTCAAAAGAAAATCTTTTTCTAGCTACCAATACTTGTTCTTCTGTTTTTTTTAAATTATCAGCTTTTGGTAAATGAATATATAAAAATGCTTTTTCTAAAGACGGTAAATGCAAATCATCTAAAATATGTTTTGGTATTGGATCTAAATTTTTTACATAATCTAATATTTTATATTCTTGTATTATTTTTTTTATTAAAGATCTAAGATAATTTGAAGACAAACCTTTTGTCTCTTTATATACAGC
>CAZYMY010000007.1:0-16641 GCA_964648875.1 uncultured Candidatus Saccharibacteria bacterium
AAAGCTCCGAGCCCCCACATCATAAATTTCTTTCCTTTATCTATATCAGCCATTGTCCCCTTTCCTGTCACTCTTCCAAAAATAAACATTACTACACCAGCAAAAAATAATACGAAAGCTGCTGTCATAAGTAATGTACTAGCAGAAGTCAAAACATCATTTGTGATATTATCTGCTACTTCTTTTATATTTTTTGTACCTTCACCAAAATTGGATTGTGCAAAAGATAAAGTAATACTAAAAGCAAAAAGATATAAACTTATTAATGATGCTTTTGTTTTAAAAAATTTATTTATTTTCATATTATTATTTACAACTCTTATATTCTCCAGCATATATGAGACGCCTTGTACTACTATATAGTATTCCTGTACCAGAAATACCGTTTTTTTCTTGGAATTCTTTTAATGCTCTCTCTGTAATTTTATCAAATTCACCACGAGTATAATCCCCATTGGAATAATTAAAACACTCTTTTGAATCTAAAAAGTCCTGTAAATTCGAAACATAATCGCCATTTGAGCCAACATATAAATCAGAGGTTCCTACATCTATATCTTCATAAGAAAGACAATCAGTATCAAAAAGAACCATTTTGCCATCTGGGCATTTAAATGTTTTTGTACAATCAGAAAGATCAATTACTTGCATATTACCATCTGGACATAAAATTGCTTTTTTTGTAGTAGAAGATAAAGTCTTTGTGTCTAATTTATCTATTACTTTATTAATAAATCCTGCACCATTATTTGACCCATTACCCTGATCTGGTAATTTTGAATTTGAACCATCACAACTTCCATTCACACAAATTCTTGGTACTTTTATATCATTGTCTTTATCAAGCTGTAATATATCCTGAGCAAGTCTTATAACACCCCAAAGAGAAACTAGTATAAAAAGTGCTCCTAGTGACCATAAAATATTATTTCTATCATCTGCCAAACTTTTTGTGTCCCCTCTTGATCTGTCATATATAAATCGTACAAGACCAAATAAAAATAATACTACAGCTACTCCACTAAGTAATATAACTAAATTTTGTACTATATTTTTATTAAAATCTAAAAAGAATTTACCTATATCAGAAAAATCTGGTAAACCAATTTTAGACTGAGCTCCCGCAAAATCAAAACCTAAAATAAAGAAACTAAAAATAAAAATATAACTTATTTTTATTAATTTCAAAAAAGATTTTTTTGATATAGACATAATTTTAATTTTTATATGATAAATTATATCACGAAATTATTTAGACTCTATTTTTATTTTTTCTGCAACATCTTTTGTTGTCTCCATTATTATACCTGTAGCTATAGATACAGAAGCTACAATTATTATCCATATCACTACTCTACCCAAAAAACTTTTTGCTTTTTGTAGCTCAGCAGCATTTCCTTGTGCTTTTACAAATAAATATCCAGAATAAATAGTAAAGCCTACCAATATTGGAGCAACTATATAATTTATTGCTATTTTTATTATTATCAAAAATGCAGAAACTATTTTTTGTCCTGGAAATGGGCTAATATATCCTCCAGAAGATGAGGCTGTTTCTGCAAAAGCTGTAGGGAAAATATTAAAATTATTATTTGAGCTCAAAAATTCATTTACTATTTCAAGTATCTCTTTTTTTAAACCGACTCCTGCGAGTATAGCCATGAGTACAGGTATGCCTAATACTACAATAGCAATAGCTTTCACAGCTTTCCATATAGATTGTTTATATTTAGCTAATACTTCTGGGGAATTTCCAGATATTAATGATTGTATCAAAAAATAAATAGTCAAAATAATCAATCCAAAACCCATAATTATTATACTTGCATACCAAAGTTTTAAAAATAATTTTGTGGCAGCTTTTAAAGTACATCTATCTTCAGGATTATCAGAAAATGGATTACAAGTTATAAGGCCTGTCTCAGAATTGCTAAGATTTTCAAGTTCTGCAATAGATGTTTCTTTACTGTTTTGTGCTTGTACTGTATTTTTAGCAGTTATAAAAAAATTAAATATAAATAAAAATAAAAATATTAAAAAACCTAATTTTACTAATTTATTATTTTTTATAAAACTTATTTTCATATCTGCTTTCATATTTACTTTCATATTTTTTATAATTTAAATTTTTATTCTTCATATTCTCCATCATATGCTGTCTGTAAATTTTCAGAAAAAATCTCTCCTGCTTCTATGATAGTCTTTTCACCATTGTATACTTGTCTTATTGCTTCTCTTATAAATGATTCTAATTTTGATCTATGCAAATCATAAAAGTTTTTACTAATAAGAGCACTTTTACCAAATATTTCCGCACCCTGATCTCCTGATGACATGGCTGTATTTATATCCGCCTTTAGTACAGATACACCGCCAGTATTTACAACCAAAGCTTGATTATAAGGACCTTGATTTGCAAAATATTGCATTACTAAATATGCTAAATTTTTATTTGGACTTGTTTTTAATAAAAATATAGAATTAAGTCTACCATATGTAGCGGAAACTTTACTTCCTGATACTTGTGGTAAATATGTATAATCAAAATTTAATTTTTGATTCATAGATTTTATATATCCGAGCTCACTTGCAAAACCTATATAAAAAGCTACATCTCCAGATACAAATTGTGAGAAAGCATCTTTAAATTTTGGATTCCAATTGTATGACTCTTTTTCTGGGTCAGAAAAGTTCATCATAAATTCTAAAGCTGAATTAAATGGCGATATACCTGTATCAGTATTTGGCTCATTCATATTTACAATATAATTGACATATACTTCGCCGATAGAATTTGGTTTAAGAGTTTTGGATACAGGTATTTGCTCTTGTTGAAATATCATGGAGATAATAGTATCTGTAATATTTGGGATATTATCATATGTACCAAAAGCTATTGTAGATAAAGATATATTATTGTTTGCATCTTTTCTTGTAATCTTTTCTTCATATTTATAAAGATCACCCCAAGTTTCTGGTGGCTTAGAAAAACCATTTGTAGATAAAATATCTCTATTATAATAAAGCACAAGAGGATCTACTGATATTGGTAATCCAATATATCCATTTGGTGTATTTATAAGTATAGAAGCTATGTCTGCATATATATTTTTATAATTTACTTCTGAAATTGTAGCTACAGATACTGGTATTATACGATGTTCATTTTCAAATGCTATTTCTGATGGAGCGATAATAAGATCTGGAGAATTTCCATCTGCTATAGCTTTTATAAGTCTTTTACTTATATTCTTTGCTTCTACTTCTGTATATTGCATGCTATAAGTCTTTGCTTCTTTATTGAACATAGATACAAAATCATACATTGATTGTGTTGGCATTGTACCCCACACTCTTACTACACCCGTGTATTCTTTTGTTGATTTTGAGTCAAAAAAAGGAAGTTTACCTGAAAACCCTAAAAGTGCTATAACTACAGCAAATATTCCAGCTCCAAAAAGTATACTTTTTATATTTAAAAATTTAGAGAAATTCATAAAAATTATTGATATATATTTATATAAAAATTATATCATAAACAAAAGGATAAATTTTATACTTATAATTATAGATTATGTATTGCTAAAAAAGCATAATGAAAATGCCCTGCTGGAAAATGCCTTTTTATAGACATGCCTTCTTTTGCTAAAATAGCAATTATCTTTTCCTCTTCTAATATATTATGTCTTTTTAAAGATAAATTATGCTCAGTCTTTTTCCAATCTATCACTAAAATAATTCCATCTGGCTTTAATATTCTTTTTGCTTCATCTAAAACTTTTTTTATATCAAAAACTTCTGAGAGAATATTTGAAAGTATCACAAGATCACATGAATAATTTTCTATATGTATTTTATCTTCCGCATCAGCTAAAATAGTATCTATATTTATAATATTTGCTTTATCTGCTTCTCTATTTATCTTATCTAGCATTTCTTTATGTATATCTACAGCATATACTTTTCCTTTATCTCCAACTTCTTTTGATGAGGCAAATACATATGCTCCGGATCCACATCCAATATCCGCGACAATATCGCCTTTTCTTATTCCAAGAGAATCTATTATTTGTGAAGGAGAAATAAACATATATTTATATTTTTATAAATATATTTTAACATAATAAAATTATTTATATAAAATAATTTTTATTTATAACACAGCTACACTTGCTACAGCATCTCCATCACGAAGTTTCATTATTCGTACTCCTTGAGTAGCGCGTCCCAATGTAGGTATTGTCTTTAATTCTGTTTTTATAACTTGAGAATTTTTTGAAATAGCGAGCATCTCAGCTTCTTCATCTATTATCACTTTTGCTACCATGAGATTACCTGTCTTTGCTGTGACTTGTACAGTCTTTATTCCTGACCCGCCTCTTCCTTGAGTTTTATATTCATCAAGTTTTGTCATTTTTCCATATCCATTTTCTGTAGCTACAAGTAATTTTGCTTTTTTTGCAAAATCTTTTTTGATAACATCACAAGCAACTATATTGTCACCTTTATCAAGCTTCATACCTCGTACTCCACCAGCATTTCTTCCCATTTCCCTCACATCATCTTCTGCAAATCTTATTGATTGGCCATTTACAGAAGTCATAATGATATCATCACCTTTTTCTACAAATAATGCTGATAAAAGTACATCGCCAGCATCAAGCTTTATCGCAATAAGACCACTTCTTCTCACATCTTTAAAACTTTCAGCGCCAGATTTTTTAATAGTTCCACCCATTGTGATCATAGCAAGAGATACAGAAGAATTTTTTATATCTTTTGGCATAGGAAGTATACTTGTGACTTTTTCATCACTAGTTAATTGAAGATAATTCATTATACTTTTTCCTCTTGTTGCTCTTTTTCCTTCTGGTATATCATACATTTTAATCTGATATGCTTTTCCTTTATCTGTAAAGAATAAAAGATCTGAGTGAGTAGAAGTGGTAAGTGATATAGATATAAAATCTTCTTCTTTTGTATTCATGTCTACCACACCCACTCCACCTCTTTTTTGTGTACGAAATTCATCTGGATCTGTACGCTTTATATATCCGCCAGATGTGTAAATAAGCACAGCTTCTTTTTCTGCAATAAGATCTTCTGGATTAAATTCTTTAGCTTTATGCTTTACAACTTTTGTTCTTCTGTCATCATTATATTTATTTTTTATTTCTAAAAGCTCATCTTTTATAATATTAAGCATTTTCTTTTCACTAGACAATATTTCTTTTAATTCTTTTATAAGATCTTGCACTTCTTTCAATTCATCTTCTATCTTTTTTCTTTCAAGACCAGCAAGTCTTTGCAATTTCATTTCCAAAATTGCTATAGCTTGCTTTTCTGTAAATTTAAACTGTTTTATAAGATCATTTTTAGCGTCTTCTACTGTTTTACTTTTTCTTATAAGTTTTATAATTTCATCTATATGATCTAAAGCCTTTTTTAAACCTATCAAAATATGTTCTCTATCTTCAGCTTTTCTCAAGTCAAATTCTGTTCTTCTTTTTACTACAAATCTTCTATGTTTTATAAATTCTTCAAGAGAAGATTTTAAATTAAGTGTTTGTGGTACACCATCTACAAGAGATACTAAATTTACATGAAAAGTCTCTTCAAGTTGAGTATGTCTATAAAGATAATTTAAAATCTTTTGTGGCTCCATGCCATTTTTTAAATCTATCACTATACGTATATCTTTTGTAGATTCATCACGCAAACCTTTTATGCCGTCAATTTTTTTCTCTCTCACAAGATCTGCAATTTTTTCTATAAGAGAAGACTTTACCACTCTAAATGGTATTGAAGTTATTATAATTTGATAACTACCATTTTTTAATTCTACAATATCAGCCTCACCTCTTGTGACTATACCTCCACGACCAGTAGCATATGTATGCATGATATCGCTTTTACCATAAATTATACCTCCTGTAGGAAAATCTGGACCGGTGACAAATTCACACAAATCTTCAGTTGTAGCCTCTTTATTGTCTATAAGATGTATAGTAGCGTCTACAAGCTCACCTAAATTGTGTGGCGGTATATTTGTGGCCATACCTACTGCTATACCAAGAGTACCATTTAAAAGTAAATTTGGAAGTGCTGCAGGAAGAACTGAAGGCTCTTTTTTTGTACCATCAAAATTTGGCTTCATGTCCACAGTGTCTTTATCTATATCTCTCATCATTTCCATTGCTATACGACTCATCTTTGCTTCTGTATAACGATATGCAGCTGCACTATCGCCATCAATTGAACCAAAGTTTCCTTGTCCAGAAATCATAGGATATCTAAAAGAAAAATCTTGTGCCATTTTTACCATCGCATCATATACAGATTGATCACCATGTGGGTGATATGAACCTAGCACATCTCCAACCACGGTAGCAGATTTTCTAAATCTAGAAGAAGAAGTGAGACCACTTTGTTGCATGGCATAAAGTATTCTTCTGTGTACAGGCTTTAAACCATCTCTGGCGTCTGGAAGAGCTCTATCAGTGATCACACTCATGGCATAATTGATATAACTTTTTCTCATCTCTTTAGATATATCAATATCTACCACTCTATCTCTAATTGATTTTTCATCTTCAGAATCTTTATTTATTTCTTCACTTTTTTCTTTTTTAGCCATAAATTTTTATAAATAATAAAAAGCCTTTTTATATATAAATTATAACATTTTATAACTTTAATTACAATTAAATATATATAAAAAATCTATTAAAAATAAGGGGGAAATAAGCAATTATTAAAAAGTAAAGTCTTATTTAGAATCTTTTTTTCCATCAATTAATTCTGATACATTTACACGAATACTCGAAATTTGATGGCCAGAATCTTTTATAAAATTTGAAAAAGAAGATAACGGTGATGGTATATCAACATTTTCTTCTGTATTTTTTTCTGTATTTTCTTTTTGATTTTCTTTATTTATTTTCAAAGAAAAAAAAGATCCGTTTGTAGCTATAAATATTATAATCAAAACTATTATAGAAGCTATAATAGAAATTATTATAGAAACTCTATGCTTTTTCTTTTCACTACTTACTCTTAAATGTTTTAGATAAACTGTAATAAAATTAGACATGAATATTTTAATCAATATTAATTATATATTAAAAAGTATAATATCATTTTCTTTATCTTCTATATCTTTTCTTTTTATAGTTAATTTATCAACTTTTTCTATTTTATTTATATCGGCTCCAGCTTCTTTCAAAAATAATTTTAAAGATTCATTGTCATAATCCATAGGTATGATTAATCTTGGCTCTAACTTTGTAGCAAGTTTGTTTGCATCATATGCATTTAAAATATCTTGATTGCTTGATACAGGCACAAATAAAATATCTATATCATCTATAATCTCTTTTTGTTCAGGAGTGAGTTCATCTTTTATACATCCCAAAAAACACATTTTTATATTGTCTACAGTGAATACATAGCTAGTATTTTGAAATTTAATTTTTTCTTTTGATTTACCGTCTGACAAAAGATCAATATAATTGCCAAAACCTTTTATAAATACACCTTGTACTTCATATTCTCCAGGAGAAGAAATGATAAAAGGATTTCTCTCTCCATAGCTCATTAGGTCTCCACCATTGTAATCTACATGATTTATAGTCTCAAGTACAATATCAGCTCCATATTTATTTGTATCAAATTTTGAGTCTTTTGAGACTGGATTCATGGCTATAGTCAGATCTCCAAGCTGTATTTTAAAATGTTGTTTGTTGAAATGTGTGATAATCATATTCTTTAAGATATTATTTTTAAATTAATTTAATTTATTTTAACATTTTTATAAAAATTTAGCCTCTTTACTTTTTTTTTATGTATGATATGATAAATATCCGTTCTTAAATAAATCAAATTAAAAACTTATCTTATGTGCGAATGTAAAAACAATTTCTGTGACGAAGGATGTTACAGGACTGTGAAAAAAAAAGAATGTCCAGGTGGCGTAAAAACTAAGGAACTCACTGCTGGAGATCCAACCAACTGTTTACAGGTAATAGAAGGATTTTTTGAGGAGGCCTTAGATGATATTAGAGACTGGGATGAGTGAGGGCACCTCACGGCCTCAATCCGAACACCCCCAAATGTTCGGATTTTTTATTTCTTTATTTCTATGCCATGCAATACTAAAATCTTTTCAAAATCTTCTCTTTCAAGATTTTCTTTTTCCATAAGTTCTTTTGCAATATAATCCAAAATATTTCTTTTTTCTTTTAATATTCTTTTTGCAGTAGATAAACCTTCTTCACAAATCTTTTTTATTTCTTCATCTACAAGATCAGCGAGATTCTGGCCTATTATATTTTTTGAATCTGACAAATTTCCATATACTACTTTCTTTTCATCACTTTCTATCGCAAGTGGTCCAACTTTTTCACTCATACCATATTTCATCACCATATCTCTTGCAAGTGCTGATACCATTTGAAGATCACTTGATGGGCCAGTCGACACATCTTTATACACTTCCTCTTCTGCTGCATATCCTCCATATGCCATGGCTATATCATCTATAAAATCTTGCTTTGTAAGAAGTTTTCTATCATCAATTGGTAATTTTAAAGTATATCCTCCAGCACTACCTCTTGAGATAATAGATATTTTATGTACAGGATCAGCATTTGGAAGTACACTTGCTACAAGCGCATGACCTGCTTCATGATAAGCAGTTTTTTCTTTTTCTTTATCAGAAAGAATATGACTTTTTCTTTCTGGACCAAGCATTACTTTTTCTATACTTCGTACAAGATCATATTGAGAAACTAGTTTTCTACCTTCTCTTGCTGCTACTATTGCTCCTTCATTCATGATACTTGCAAGATCGGCACCAGAAAATCCTGGAGTCCTCTCTGCAATAATTTTCAAATTTACATCTTCAGCAAGAGGTTTATCTTTTTTATGTACATGCAATATATCTTCTCTATCCTGTCTATCTGGCAAATCAATTGTCACTCTTCTATCAAATCTACCCGGACGAAGTAAAGCTCTATCAAGTACATCTGGTCTATTTGTGGCAGCTACTACAATTAATTTTTCATTTGGCTCAAAGCCGTCCATTTCTACAAGTATTTGATTTAATGTCTGCTCTCTTTCATCATTTCCTCCACCAAGTCCTACTCCTCTCGCTCTTCCTACAGCATCTATTTCATCTATAAAAATAATAGCTGGAGAATTTTGTTTTGCTTCTTTAAAAAGATCTCGGACGCGAGATGCTCCAACTCCTACAAACATTTCTACAAATTCACTTCCTGATAAATGATAAAAAGGTACTCCTGCCTCACCTGCTACAGCTCTTGCTAGCAATGTCTTACCAGTACCCGGCGCTCCCATCAAAAGTAAACCTTTTGGTATTTTTGCACCAATATCAAGAAACTTTTTTGGGTTTTTCAAAAAATCTACGACTTCTTCAAGTTCTTGCTTTGCTTCTTTTGCTCCTGCTACATCTTTAAAAGTTATTTTCTTTTTTCCATCATTTGGATCTATGAGTTTTGCTCTTGTTTGTCCAAAAGAAAGTGCTTGCATATTTGCACCTTTTACACCACGAAGTAGCATCCATATCATTATTCCTAAAAATACAAGAGGTAAAAGTATAGAGGCTATTACTCCCCAAAAACCGAAACCATTATCATCTTTTACAGAAATATTTAAATTGCTGATTGTAGAGCTTGATACATCATAAGCTTTTAATATATCTAAGAAAGTATTATTGGCTTCTTTTTGAGAAACAAATACTGTATTTGTACCAACATCTAAAAAGATTTTATCCCCTTTTACTAAAATATTTCTCATGCTACTAGTCGCTGTACTAGAAGCTGATACAAAATTATATTGAAACTCATTTATATTTTTTACAATTTCATTCATTGAAACTTTCACTTCTTTTTTATCATTTTTATCACCAAAGAAATTATTTAAAATAGAAAAACCAAGAACTACTAAAATTATAAATATAAAAATATTATATATTTGTGCAAATAAACTTTTTGGTTTTTTATTTTTCTTATTCTTTGTAGAATTTGTTGGCATTTTTACTTTTTTTATTTTAAATCTTATCATTATAAAATATTAACATAAATATGATAGAATGTAAAAAATAAACAAACAAAATGAGTCTTGTAGAAAACAAAAAATTACATTTAAATTATGAAGTAAAAGATAAACTAGAAGCTGGTCTAGAGCTTTTTGGAAATGAAGTAAAATCTATAAGATCGGGACAAGCTCAAATAGATGGTGCGAAAGTTATCATCCGTGGTGGAGAGGCATTTATAGTTGGTATGAATGTGAGTCAGTATCAGAACCAGAATCATATAAAAACCCCTTCACCGCTTCGCGGAGCTTCCCCTAAAAAGGGAAGCAAACCCAAAAACACAGAAATTAATGACAGAACTAGAAAATTACTTTTAAAAAAATCTGAAATATTAAAACTTGCTACAGAACCTGAAAAAGGACTTTTACTTTTACCTTCAAAAATTTATGACAATCATGGCCTTTTAAAATTAGAAATTGGTATTTGTAAAAGAAAAAATAAAGTAGATAAAAGAGAGACTTTAAAATTAAAAGAATTTAAAAGAGAAAAGAAAAGTATTTTATAAAAATAAAAAGTAATTTTTGATTTTTTCGCAAAGCGGGGTTCAAATTATAAAATTACTTTTTATTTTTTAAATCACTATTCCACAAAAGTCAAAGCTTTTCCGATTTTTCCAGCTCTACCAGTTCTTCCAATTCTATGAATATAATCTTCATATGTCGCAGGTAAATCATAATTTATAACATGAGATACATTTGGTATATCAAGACCTCTTGCAGCCACATCTGTAGCTATAAGTACTGAAGCATGATTGCTTTTAAAAGATTGAATAGCAAAATTTCTTTCTCTTGGTCTTTTATCTCCATGAATAGCTATCACATCATGTCCTATCTCTTTTAAATGTTTTTGTAATCTATCTACACCTATTTTTGTTTTTACAAAAATTATAACTTTTTCAAATTCTGGATTTATCAATAATTCATGAAGAGTATTTAATTTATCTTTACCATTCATATAAATTACATCTTGATCTACAGATGCTGCAGTATCTCTTGTCTTTACTTCTATAGATATTGGATTTATTAAAAATTCTTTTACTATAGAATTTGTAGCTCCTGACATTGTAGCTGAAAAGAAAAGAGTTTGATGTGGTCTTGGCATTTCTCTCATTAAGAATTTCATATCCTCTACAAATCCCATATCTAGCATTCTATCTGCTTCATCAAGAACTATAGTTCTAAATTCTTTTATATTGAGCACACCTCTATCCATAAGATCTTTCAATCTTCCAGGTGTACCTATGACAAAATTATGATCATATTTAAAATCTTTTATTTGATTGTATATAGGCATTCCACCTACAGCACATATACTCCACATTTTTAATCCTTTAGCAAATTTTTTAAACTCTTGATCGATTTGTACTGCTAGCTCTCTAGTTGGTGCTAAAATTATTATCATTTCTCTCTCCCCTTTACCATTTTGCTTTTTTAATAAAGATTGATTTTTTAAAACTTTATCAATAAGAGGTAAAAGAAAAGCCGCTGTCTTTCCAGTACCAGTATTTGCAATACCGAGCAAATCTCTATTTTCTAAAATACTTTTTATAGATTTATCTTGTATGAGAGTAGGAGCAATATATCCATTTTCTATAATATTATTTTTTAATCTTTCATCAAAATGAAAATCTACAAAAGAATTTTCTGAAATATAAATATCTTCTACATGTCTATCTTCTTTTATATTTGATTTATTTATAAATTTTGTAATATCATTGAATACAGAATTTTTTCTATTTCCAAATCTTCCTCTACCGCCTCCTCTATTTCCAGAAAATCTAGCAGATGAAGAAAATCCGCCAGAGCTTCTATTTCCATGAAAAGATTTTTGACTATCAGTATTAAAACTTTTTGTTTCTACATTTCTAGTATTAGAAAAATCACTTTTAAAGCTATTTCTTCTCTCGCCTACTTTGTCATTATTTCTATCTGTGTTTACACTTCTATTTTTAGAAAAATTTTCTTTCTTTTTATAATCAGTATCTTTAGTAAAATTTCTTCTTTTACCAAAAGAATTTCTTTCCTTTTTTTCAAAAGGTTTTTTATCTGAAAAACTTTCCCTGTTTTCAGTTCTATTCCCGCCTCTATTGCGAGAAGATTTATCAACACGATTTACTCGTGAATTTGTTTTTTTAAACATATTTTATTTAGTCCTTTAATTTATAATTTAAGCCGGACATATGATCTCTGCCTTCTTTTCAAGATCATAAATAAAATGATGTTTTTAGCTTCTTCAGATAAGAAGCTTAGAATAAAGAGATTAACTTATAATTTAAGTATAATATATTACACTACTCTTGTCAAGCAATCAAAAAAGTGCTATAATTATGATATTGGGAGTGTCAGGATTCGACACATAATTCTTTGTAAATGTGGTTTCCGATAATGAAGAATATATCGTAAAAATTTCTTCAAAATATGTTGCAAACAAAACTGCAAAAGCTGTGCCTTCACCTTTCGGGTGGGCATTTGCTCCAGTAGCCGCTTAATTAAGCCGCCTTGGTGTCTCCCCTCATTTACACATCGTGAGGTCGTGGACAATATAAAGAATGTGTGTAGAAAATTTTAAGTTAGTTTTCTCTAAAATTTTTGAAATCTAAAAAACTAAGCTAAACAATTTTTCTTATTTAATATGTTTAGACAAAAATTATAAAATAAGATATGAAACTAGACTCATTTATAAAAATTATTTGCACGGGGGTTCAACTCCCCCCACTTCCACAAAAATAAAGTTATTTCTTATTCTTAGATAATTTTTCTAGTAACTTCAAATTTAATTGACTGGCAGGAAAAATACCATTAGTATTTTGTAAAAACTTTTTTGAAGCATAAATTTCATCCGCAACAAAAAGATAAACACCATGCTCTCTAATTGAATTAGCTATATTTTCTCTTAAATCTGTTCCTAAAGTAATCTCTATCATTACATCGAGTTTTGACATGTGAGCTGTTTTTATAAATTGCTTATATCTTTCTCTTAAAGTTCTCTTTGCTCCGATACCAAAACTTTTTTCTTTATATTTAAAAAAGAAATCAAATTCTGTAGATCTGTCATTTTCATCATGATTTTTTACTATATTTTCATTTGGTATACCCATATTAATCAAAATATTCTTTATCCTATCTTCATAACTAACACCAGCGGAACTTATTATAGATTGATTTATACTCTCTGAAAATAAGAGCATGAATATTTGATTTGGTTCTATGCCTTGTTTAGAAACTTTTTTATATAAGACTGATAAATTTTTGATAAATACTTCTGTTTCTTCTGAAATAAAGTTTGTATCTCCTTTTTCTAATTTTTCAAAAAATAATAGAGATAACAGTGCACCACTAATTCTACTAGCATAAGCAACTTGAGTAGAAACTTTATCGTATGCTAAAGATAACTGATTGAGACCTGTTAATTTTTGTGCTTTTATTGTTTGAGAAAATTTAGCTTCGTTTAATAATAGATCTTTTATTAGATTTAGTTTTAATGAAAATATAAAAATATCTAAAGTATTTTTATTAATATCTTCCACAGATGCATAAGCTGAAGACAAATCGGATCTTGTGATTTTTTCTTCAATATACGAATAAAATAATTCTTTTAACTTATCTGGGTGAATTTTTAAATTGGTAAAATAAATAACCAATAAATCATTTATTTGATTATCTGTAAACCTGGCTTGTGTAATTTTTTTAAGAAAATTATAAAAAACAAGATTTATGTCGAACGAAGCCTCTTTTACTTTTAATTTATTTATTTTCATATTTTTTTATTGTGTTTATTATTTCTTTGGCTAAAACTTTTATTACAGGAACAGCTACACTATTTCCAAATTGTTTATACATTTGCGCATCACTATTTGGCAAAATAAAAGAATCAGGAAATCCTTGCAACCTAGCAGCTTCTCTTGGTGTTAATTTTCTAGGGTTTTTACCTTTTTGATCTATTAAAATTTCTGATCCATCTTTATAATACCTTGCAGATATAGTGCTAGTATATTCTGAATCTTCTGAAAACAAAGAGTATCCAAAACCATTCCCTTTCTCTTTATGTTCTTTTTTTCTTCTCTGATGCCCAGACCATAATTTATCTGAAATAGTATATTTACTATCAACATCTTTTTCTAAAATATCTCCAAGTCTAGTTTTTATCTTTGGTGGTTCAGGAAAAACAAAATCAACATTGTCTATAAATGCTATTATATATATACGAGCCCTATTTTGTGGAACACCAAAATCTTTTGCATTATATACCTTATAAAAAACTTTATAGCCTAAATCTTCTAGAGAATTTACTATGACTTTTAAAGTATTCCCTTTATCATGAGATGCTAAATTTCTTACATTTTCCAAAAAAACAACTCTTGGTTTATGATATTCAACTATTCTTAGTATATCAAAAAATAAAGTACCTCTTGTATCATCAAATCCTTTTTTTAGACCAGCCATAGAAAATGGTTGGCACGGGAAACCTGCAAGTAATATATCAAATGGCGGTATCTCATTTGGCTTTATTTCAGTTATATCGCCATATGGAATCTCTCCAAAATTAGCTTGATATGTCTTTTGTGCTGAAATGTCCCATTCAGACGTAAATACACACTCTCCTCCAACATCTTCAAAACCAATTCTTATACCACCTATTCCAGCAAATAAATCAATAAAAGAAAACTCATTTTTAAATTCTTTTTTATCAACATCTTCGAAAAGACTATTCAAATATCTTTTTGCTTTTATGTCTACTATAATATTAGAGGTAGTACTATTATTTAACATTTACATATTTTAACATAGAAACAAAAAGAAAAGAGGCCGCGAAGCGGCCTCTTTTCTAACTTATATATTTAAGTTCAGTATACACAATCAACACCTAAAGCATTGGTATATACTTATACCAATATTTTAACACAATAAAAATACTTGTCTAATGTTTTTATTTATTTCTTAACATTTAATTAACATTTGTAAATAGAAAAAAACAAAAAAGGTATTAGATAAAATAGTTTTTTATGATATAATGCCAATATAAAAAATATAGTTATATAATATATATGCAAACAAATCAAAATTTACCAGGAATAGATCCAAAAATTCTTGCTATCATCACAATAGTATTTATTGTTTTAGGAATATGGAGCATTATCTGGAAAGGTATATCATTGTGGAAAGCGGCAAAAAATGGAAGCAAAACTTGGTTTATATTTCTTTTAATTACAAATACTCTCGGTATACTCGATATACTTTATATATACATATTTAGCAAAAAAAATATTTCTAATAAAAAAAACAACTAAATGCCACAAAACAATTATTTTCAATCAAATAACAATCAATCATCAAACACTTTCCCTCAAAAGAGGAATATGAATAAAGTGAGTATAAATTATCAGATACGAGCACTTGAAATGCGTGTGATAGATGAAAATGGTAAAAATATCGGCGTATTAAAAAAAGAAGACGCTTTAGAACTAGCAAAAAAGGCAGATTTAGATTTAATAGAAATATCTTCAAATATAAATCCCCCTATATGTAAAATTGCAGATTATGGAAAGCATACATATGAGATGAGTAAAAAAAAGAAAGAAGTAAAATCAAAACAAGTAAGTAGTGAAACAAAAAATATACAAATAAGTGTAGAGATAAGTGACAATGATTTAAATATAAAAGCAAAAAGAGCTGCCGAGTGGCTAAAAGAAGGTCATAGAGTAAAAATAGAATTGCAATTAAAAGGCCGTACAAAATTTATGGATGATGTATTTTTGAGAGGAAGACTAGATAGAATATTAGCCATAATTCCTAGTGAATATAAAATAGCAGAGCCTGTAAAAAAGGTTGGAAATAAAGCTTATCTCGTGGTGCTTGAAAAAATGAGATAATTATGATATCATAATGAGACTAAAAGTGAGATAATAAAATTGTTTTTAAAAGTTTTTAATACTCAAAAAGCTAAGAAAATTTAAAAAAACAATTTTATTATTTTGTATAAATTTATGAAAACAAATAAATCTTTATTAAAAAGACTAAAAATAACAAAGACTGGGAAAGTTTTGTCTAGAAAGCCTGGTTTTAATCATTTCAATTCAAGACAATCTAGGACAAAACAATTAGCAGGAAGAAAAATGTCTGAGTTTCAAATAACAAATAAATCAAAAAGAAGATTCCTACCCGGAATTTAAAAATTAATTTTAATAAATATATGTCTAGAGTAAAAAGAAGTACAATTGCGATGAAGCATAGAAGAAATGTGCTAAAAAGAGCAAAAGGATATCAATTCGGTAGAAGTAAAAAAGAGATTGAAGCTAAAGTAGCACTCAGAAAAGCTGGAGCTCATGCTTTTGCACATAGAAAAGATAAAAAGAATGATATGAGAAAGCTTTGGAATGTAAAGATGAACGCAGGACTCAGAGAGCTTGGTACTACATATAGTAAATTTATAAATATTCTAAAAAAGAAAAATATTTTATTAGATAGAAAAATACTAGCAGATCTTGCAGAAAATCATAATGAAGTTTTTAAGAAAATAGTAGAAAGTGT
>CAZYMY010000008.1:0-16630 GCA_964648875.1 uncultured Candidatus Saccharibacteria bacterium
GGATTAATTCAATTTGAAAATCGTGCACACCGAATTCGGTGCATGCATTTGTCGAGCAAGTATTTATACTTGAACAGTTTGATGAAACTAAAATTCATTCGAGATACTTCGAGATGTATCAAAAGTCACGTACTAAATAATGAGATATTAAATAACTCAAAATCTCAAAGGATAAATCGTGCTAAAGACGGAGCAAAAGAAAGTGGTATAAGTTCTTCGTAGTTTTAAACGAAGAAGGATAAATTTTCTAATAAATTTCAATGTTAAAAAATTAAAACCTATACAAATTTTGTATAGGTTTTAATTTTTATTTTATTTATATATTCTTCTCTAAACTTTTTATTTCTTCTGCGCTTAAAATCTCTTTAAATAAATTTTCTGAAATTTGTTTTTTGATACTTTCTGGTAAAAATTTTATAGGATTTGTAAATTTATTATTTGATCTTTCACAATCATTAATTGCTTTTCTTAATATTTCAGAATCTATTTCTATATAAATAATATCATCCAATTCCTCTGATCCTTTTATTCTATTTTTTGCTTTACTAATTTGATCTAATTTGTGTTCTCTTTTTGATGTAGCTGTAGTAAATTGTATACCTATTGTTTTTAAATTTTCTTTTTTACTTTCTTCTATTCCAACTCCTTTTCTTTTATTTTTTCTTTCTATGATAAAGTCTATTTTATTTTCTACATCCTGAAAAGGATTTGCCTCATAAACCGAGAATCCTAGATCTGGTCTATCAATTGATAAAGACTCTAATAAATTAATAAAAATCTGTTCCGCTTTTATACCAAATTGATTTTTATTTTCTAAAGATCTTTTTTCTATTTCTTCATAAGCTTTACTTTTTAATAAATCTTTATCTTTAAATTCTTCTTTCAATATATGACTCATTTCTTTTCCATATTTTTGAGATACTTTATCAGATATTTTTTTATCTTTTAAAATTCTGATCAATCTTTTTCCTTCACCTGATGACAATGCACTTTCATGAAAACTAAAATCTGTATCAAATTTTATAAAAGAGACTATTTCTCCTACAGTAATATGTTTTTGATTTAAAAAGAATGATTTTTTATATTTATCATAAGTTATAACATTTTGATTAGTCTTATTTTCTTTTAATTCTTCTTCTTTTAAAATTTCTTCGACTATTTCTCTTCTCAATTCTACAATCTTATTTTTTGGAAATAATTCCTCTTCTTTTGATAGATAATTTTTAGAAAATCTTTCTATAGTTTTAACCATAATAAATAATTCTCTTATTGTCTTTTTTGCTGCAATTTCGTGTTTAGTATTTATGTTTTTACTTTCTATCGATTCTGGTACAGAATATGTTTTTCTTTGTTCTATATTATTCATGATTTAATTATAACAAAAAAAATCTACTTTTTATTGATGATATAATATATTTATTATAAATTATTAAAATTAAAATTATGGATGAAATAAAAAATGTGGATTTTACTAATGAGAAAAAAGTTATTAAGATAAAAAAATGGTGGCTTATTGGCTTTATTATTTTGATACCTATTGTATTAATAATTTTATGGTGGCTATCAGCTTTTCGTGGTGATATTGCAGGTATGAGAGGAGATGTCATAGTTAGAGCACCGACTCTTTCTAGAGATTCTAGGAATTATGAATCTGGTCCAGCATATTCTACTGGCTATTCTAATAGTGGCAGTGATTCTTCTATAAAAGATACTAGAGAATTTTTAAAAACATCTTATGAAGCCGACATAAAGACCAGAAAAGTAATAAAAGTTGTTAATGATGTAAAAAATATAATTAAAGGAGCTGATGGCAGAATAGATAGTATTCAGAGTGGAGAAAAACATGGAAGTGTTCGTTTTGTTGTGCCAAAATCAAAATTTGAATCTTTTAAAGATGAGGTAGCTGCTATTACTAATGCAAAATTGTATACAGAAAATATTAATTCTAAAAATCTTCTTCAAGATAAGCAATATATAGAACTTTTAACTGCTAATGCTACAGAGACTTTAGCAAGTTTAAGAAAAGAAAAACAAGATTTAGATAATAGTCATGCAGATATTGTAAAACAATTAAATACTTCAATATCAAATTTAAATTCTCAAATAAAGATTATCAGAAATAAAATATCTGTAGCTACAGATACAAATATAATATCTTCTTTGAATTCTAATTTAAATTCTCTTAATCAAAGTTTATCTAATGAAAAAATAACTTTAAGTTCAGAAAATAATAATTATTATAATAATAATAGTAATTTACAATTGCAAATTCAAAGCGCTGAGCAAAATTTGACTAATGTAAATAAACAAGATACAAATTTTAATAATAATATTGAAACTGTGGAAGGTTATATTTATGTAAATTGGGTTAGTATTTGGGATTTAGCTGTGATATTTTTTCCAATACACCCAATTATTATTATAATAATTTTAGTAATTTTACTTTTATATTTCTTAAAAAGAAAAAATTATATTCCAAAAGTTGAATTAGTTTAGTTTTTTAGATTTTAAAATAAAAAAGCAGTAAATACTGCTTTTTTATTTTGTGTATAACTCTTTTAATTTTATTTGAGTATTAATGTTATAATAAATTTATAGAATAGTTTTCTTATTTTGTTTATTATTAATAATTTAATTTTATGGACTATAAAAGTGAACTCAATGAATTAATTTTGACTTTAGCAAAAGAAAATGCTAGTGATTTGCATTTGGGTGTTGGTGCTAGACCAATTATTAGAGTAAATGGTGAGCTTATACCGCTTGCTCATAAAGAAATATTAAAATCAGAAGATACTGTAGGTTTTCTTAGAGCTATGGTTTCTGAAAGATCTTTTAATGATTTTGTTATAAAACAAGAGCTTGATTTCCCATTTGAGCATTTAGGCCAATACAGACTTCGTGGTAATGCTTTTTTTCAAAAAGGTTTGGTTAGTATATCTTTGAGACTTGTACCAAAACCAAAGACTTTTTCAGAATTAAATTTACCTCAAATACTCGCAGATATATCTCATGAAAAGCAGGGATTATTTCTTGTAGTGGGACCTGTAAGACAAGGTAAATCTACCACTTTAGCTGCTATGGTAAGTGAGATAAATTCTACAGAGAGAAAACATATTATAACAATAGAAGATCCAGCGGAATATATTTTTGAAAATGATAAATCAGTTATAGATCAAAGAGAAATAGGTATGGATACACAAACTTTTCATATGGCTTTGAGACAATCATTTAGACAAGATGTAGACGTCATCATGCTTGGAGAAATGAGAGATGCTGATACTATATCTGCTGCTATTACAGCATCAGAGACAGGACATCTTGTATTATCTACTCTTCATACAAATTCAGCATCACAGACAATAAATAGAATAATAGATTCATTTGCTTCAGAACAGCAAAATCAAGTAAAGCTTCAATTAGCCTCATCTTTGCTCGGAGTATTTTCTCAAAGATTATTGCCGGCTACTGATGGTGGCATGATACCTGCTTATGAATTACTTATAAATAATATAGCAGTAGCAAATCTTATTCGTGATGATAGAGTTCATGAAATAGATATAATGATAGAGACAGGGCGTGATCAAGGTATGATAGATTTTAATAGAAATTTAGCTGAGTTAGTAAGAAATGGAAAAATATCTCTTGATGTGGCTATGGCAAATTCTCGTAATCCAAAAAATTTGGAAAAGATGATTTAAAAATATGATATCAAAAATAAAAATTAATTTTCTAAAGTCAAACCCTACAAGCGAAAAACTTTCGAAAATTATTTTTATTTTTAATTAAAATATATGTTATTTAAATATAAAGCAATAAAAGGAGATGGCACAAGAGTTGATGGAAAAATAGAAGCTATTAATGAAGATGATGCTATTGGTCTTTTGCAAGATAAACAACTTATAATAATTTCAGTAGAAGAATTTAAAGAAAAAAATACAATAGGTTCTCCTGTTACAGGTTTTCATATCCCTTTTCTTGAAAGAAAAATAAAAGAAAAAGATATAGTGGTATTTTCAAGACAAATCGCAACTTTATTTCAATCTGGAGTTTCAGCTTTAAGAAGTTTTCGTCTTGTGGCTACAGAGACAGAAAATCCAAAATTAAAGGAAGTTTTAAATGCTATAGGAGATGATGTGCAGTCGGGAGTATCTATATCTTCAGCGATGGGAAAGTACAATACTATTTTTGGTACTTTTTATTCAAATATGGTGAGAGCTGGAGAAGAGACAGGAAAACTCGATGAATCTTTTAATTATCTTGCCGATTATATGGATAGAAATTTTGATTTAACTCAAAAAGTTAAAAAAGCATCTATATATCCAACTTTTGTTATTTGTACTTTTGTAGTAGTAATGATAGTGATGACAGTATTTGTAATTCCTCAGCTTGCAGGTATGCTTATAGAAGAAGGTCAACAATTACCACTTATTACAAGAATAGTTTTAGGTATTGGAAATATAGGAAGAAAATATGGAATATTTATTTTAATAGCAATAGCTGGACTTGTATATTATTTAAATATTATAAGTAAGACAGAATCAGGAAGACAATATATAGATTATTTTAAATTAAAAATACCTGTATTTAGTATGCTTTATAAAAAGATTTTTTTATCTAGACTTACAGACAATTTAGATACAATGCTTTCTTCTGGAGTACAGATTGTGAGATCTTTAGAAATTACTTCAGAAGTTGTAGACAACGTAGTATTTAAAGATTTACTCATGAGAGTTGCTACAAAAGTAAAAGGAGGTAAAGCATTATCTCAAGCTTTTTATGAAGAAGAAGATTTGCCAAATATTTTAGTACAGATGACAAAGATTGGAGAAGAGACAGGGAAGCTCGGTTATATACTTCGAAGTTTGTCTAGTTATTATAAAAGAGAAGTGTCTACTGCTATAGACACTACACTTTCTCTTATAGAGCCAGCACTTATCATAATGCTCGCTGGTGGAGTTGGATTTCTTTTAGCTTCTATTCTTATACCAATGTTTTCAGTTATTACAAATGTATAAAATATTAATTTTCCACAGTTTTTTTTGATAATAATTATTTATTGATTATATTTGTTATAATATGTTTATCTAAAATAAAATATAATTAGAGAAATTAATTAATATGAAAAAATTTAAATTTACAAAAGGCTTCACTTTGATAGAGCTCCTAGTGGTGATAGCTATTATTGGTATTCTTGGAGCTATTATTTATGCACCTTTTCAAGCGGCTCGTAGAAAAGGTCGTGATGCACAAAGAGTGATAGAAATTAAAAACTTAATCTCTTCTCTTACTTTGTATGCTGATGGTCATAATGGATTTTATCCTTGTGATTTACAAGTGTTACAGGACTCACAGTCTGATCCACTTCCGCTGGCGTCTAATTTAGGTACAGTGGATGGTGCCAACGTAGACAATTTAAAATATAATTATATTGCTTACTCAGATGGTATAGCTGACACAAGAGTTGACTCTGGTAATGCTAGTAAATGTCCAAAGAGAATAGTTGGTTTTCATCTTTGGACTCATCTTGAGACTCCTAGTGCTGCAATAAGTGGTGCTGCAAAGTGTAGAGGTGTAAATACAGTATCAGGTACTTTCTCTACTACAAGCTGTATTAATCTTACTAATACAACAGATAATCTTTATAACGGTACTGAACCAGTTCTAGCTAAAGCCAAATTTCTTCCTTCTGAAAGAACAGCTGATACAGAGAAATCATGTGCTACAGATTTATCTTCTTGTATTCTAGATTATCGTCAATAAAAAATAGTATAAAAATTTCTCTTAATTAATATTAATTAAAATAAAAAGACTAGTGTATCTAGTCTTTTTATTTTTAATTTTAAATTTGTGTTAAAATATACTTAATTATAATTAGAGAAATTAATATGAAAAAATTTAAATTTACAAAAGGCTTCACACTTATAGAGCTCCTCGTGGTGATAGCTATTATTGGTATTCTTGGAGCTATTATTTATGCACCTTTTCAAGCGGCTCGTAGAAAAGGTCGTGATGCACAAAGAGTGATAGAAATTAAAAACTTAATCTCTTCTCTTACTTTGTATGCTGATGGTCATAATGGATTTTATCCTTGTGATTTACAAGTGTTACAGGACTCACAGTCTGATCCACTTCCGCTGGCGTCTAATTTAGAAGTAGTTCCTAGCGATGTTGATAATTTGAAATATAATTATGTATCTTATTCAGATGGTATAGCTGACACAAGAGTTGACTCTGGTAATGCTAGTAAATGCCCAAATAGAATAGTAGGTTTCCATCTTTGGACTCATTTAGAAACACCAAGTGCCGCATTGGCTGGCGCAGCAAAATGTAGAGGTATAAATGAGAACTCAGGTACTTTTTCTACAACTAGTTGTATAAATTTACCTGGAGGTATTATATATAATACTGGTATAGAAAATGCAGCTGAGCCTGGTAATGATAAAGCCAAATTTCTTCCTTCTGAAAGAACAGCTGATACAGAGAAATCATGTGCTACAGATTTATCTTCTTGTATTCTAGATTATCGTCAATAAAAAATAGTATAAAAATTTCTCTTAATTAATCTTAATTAAAATAAAAAGGCTATAAATATTAGTCTTTTTATTTTTTATTTTAAATTTGTGTTAAAATAAATATATAATTTTAATTTTATGAACTTTATAATACTTTTATTAATATTCTTTTTTGGAGCATCACTTGGTAGTTTTACAAATGTGATAGTAGATAGACTTTATATAAAATCATTTTTATCTGGAAGAAGTCATTGTCAGTCTTGTGCAAAAAGATTAAATTGGTATGAATTGATACCAGTGTTATCATATTTATTTTTAAAAGGTAGATGTAAAAAATGTAAATCAAAAATAGGTGCTAAACATTTTTTTGTAGAATTAGTATTTGGTATATTTGCTTTACTTACATACAATTTTTATCTTTCAAATTATTTTACTTTCCCTATAAATATAGAAAATCTTATATTAGGTATTATACTCAGTATTTTATTTATAATTATTTTTATAGTTTTAGGAGTCATATTTTTATATGATTTTAAACATAAATTAGTTCCTACAGGATTTTCTTTTATACTTATTATAATTGGTATAGCCTTTCAAGTATATAGAGTTATAAATTTTGATATTTATTATCACAATATGACTACTTTATTTTGGCTTGATATATTTTCAGGATTTATAATAGCTTTACCATTTTTCTTGATTTATATATTTTCAGGTAAAAAAGCTGTAGGATTTGGTGATATTTTATTATTCTTTGGTATTGGATATTTAGCTGGTTTTGTTTTTGGCGTTTCTATATTTTTATTATCTATATGGATAGGAGCTTTGATGTCTCTATTTCTTATTTATTTCTTTCCAAAAAATTATAATAGAAAATCTCATATACCTTTTGCTCCATTTATAGTTATCGCTACTATATTAGTATTATTTTTACAAATAGATATAGTTGGTTTTAGCGTTTTATTGTTTTAAGAGATAAATTTATTTATATGTTAAAATATATTTAATGAAAAAATATTTTAAGTTTAGCAATAAATATTCAGGTTTTACACTTGTAGAGATAATGATAGTTTTATCTCTTATTTCTATATTGTCTGGTATCACTATAAGCTCAGGATATCGTAGAAATCAAGTTAGAAAAGCTTTACTTTTAGATAGTGAAGGTATTGTAATCTCTTTGAGAGATATGCAAAATCGCACATCAAATTTTGTAAATGTGTTTGGAGTCTCAAATGCTGGATACGGAGTTTTTATAGATATGAAGAATCCATCAAAAATAGAAACTTTTTTTAAATTAAATAGTGGAGATTTTACCGCAGAAGAAGTACCGACCGCGTCCGCTCAAAAGCCTGATCAAGATTTTATTTTAAATATGACTGATAGGATTAGTAGAATTTGTACAAACAATTGCAATTCTACACCAGAGAAAATAGCTATTTATTTTTTAAAGCCAAGACCATATGCATATTTTTTTAGATCAGATTCTACTGTGTATAGCAAATTGACTAGTGATGGTCAGCCTATAAGCAATGTGTGTATAGAAATATTTTCTGGCACAAATGATGAAAAAAGACATATTGATATATATTATGTAGGACAGATTTCATCTTCATATGGGCCATGTAATTGATTTTAATATATATGAATATTTTTAATTATAAAAACAAAAAAATAAATAAAACATTAAAAGCATTTACATTGATGGAGCTTATGGTTTCTACTACTATATTTACAATAGCGGCAGTAGGAGGTCTTTCTGTATTATTGGCTTCTGATAGAGCATATAAAAGAGTATCTAGTAATAGAGTGGCTGCAGACAATGTCAGCATGGTCACAGACACTGTGAGTAGAGAATTAAAATTTGGTAGCAGTTATTCATGTGTAAATGCTAATGGCAATTTTGCAAGTAGTTCAAATTATCAGATTTTACCATCTACTAGTAGTGAAGTTTTTCCTTGTAATGCTGTATCTTTTTTCCCGCAAGGATATATTACAAAAAAAATAGTTTATTATTTTAATTCTGGAAGTAAAAGTATAAATGAAGTGACATATATAAAAAATGGAGACGATAATTTTGCATTTAATTCTGATATACCAATTACTTCTACAGATTTTGAAGTCATAAATTTATCTTTTCAAATTACTGGAAATAGTGTAGATGATTTTCTTCAACCAAAAATAAGATTTTTTATATCAGGTATTATATTTACCAGTAAAAATACTTTAGGTGAAAATATCGCTACTAGTACAATATCTGTGCAGGGGGTAGTATCTCAGAGAGTATTAGATGATTAAAATTATGAAATTTTTTATTAAACAAAACAAAAAAGGATTTACTTTGATTGAGGCTCTTGTCTCTATTTCACTTATAATGATAGCAGTTATAGGGCCACTTTCTCTTATTATGAATTCTATAAATTCTATTATGCAAAGTAGAAATAGAATAATAGCGTCATATTTAGCTGAAGAAATAATAGAGGATTTTCGTTCACATAGAGACAGTTTTGTATTAGCTTGCAAAAATATACAATATGACTTTTCTACAAGTATAACCCCAGACTCTGCTACTTGTGTGCATGGAAATGCAGATATAGCAGTAAGTAAGGCTTTACTTTTAGATGTTGGATATAATCCAAAATCTATCGCTTGGAAATTATTTTTAGATAAAATAAATACACTTAATACTGGATCAGATTTAGATATGAGTAATGAATCTTTTCCAGAAGATTTGAATGATAATATCTCTGAGGCTACATGTAGTATAGTAAAATTTGACGATAATCCATCATCTGGTTATAGTTGTTTATCGGGTAGTCCTACTATTTTTGATAGAAAAGTAAAACTAACAGTAATTGGAGAGACTACTTTAAAAATAGAAGTAGAAGTAGTATATGCAAAAGCAAAACTTTTATTAGAAAAAGATAAGACTATAAAAGTTATAGATTATATATATGAAAGATAAAAATAAAATTTATATAAAAAAGAATGAAGATGGATATATATTAGCATTTGCTTTGGTGGTAGTAAGTATTTTGCTATTAGTATCTTTATCTGTGTCTAGGATAGTGTCAAAAGAGATAATGTTTTCTAAATTGATTGATTATAATCGTGGAGCTTATTTTGCTGCAAATAGCGGTCTTGAATGTGCTCAATATATAGAAAATATTATAAAAGATGATACAAAATCTATATCTTTATTTTTAAATTCAGTAAATGTGGCAAATCGAAAAGAGGCTTTTGAAACAAATGCAAGAGAAAATGTTTTTTTCGCTACTACAACCGTTAAATCAGCGACAGATCAAAATGATATATTTTGTGCTAGTGATGATATTGGGTATAATAGGATTTTTAAAAATATAAATCTAGATGATGATGAAGCTGGATATGTAAATAATAGAGAAGAAGTAATAAATAATTTAAATAACAAAAAATCTTCATATACAGTGATTGGTGATTATGAAAATGCTACTACCACTTTTGGATTTATAGTAAAAGGTGTAGATACAAATGAAAAAGAAATATTTAGATGTGTGATAGTAGATTTTGCTAAAACAAAAGGCTATGATAGCGATATTTCAGAGAGTTATAGTATAACTTCTACAGGTATTTCAAGTTGCAATCCAATGGATATGAATAGAGTAAGTAGAACTATACATAGATTTTCAAAAGATAGCAATTAATTTTATACTGATAATTTGATATAATCTAATAATGAAAGTATCTAAAAAAGAAATAGAAAATAGGATTTTAGAATTGAGAAAACTTATTGAAAAACATCAATATCTTTATCATGTATTAGATAAAATAGAAATAGAAGACACTGTTTATGATACTCTTTTTCATGAGCTTTTGAGACTGGAAGAAGAAAATCCAGAATTTAAAGATGAAAATAGCCCGACTAAAAGAGTTGGTGGAAAAATTTTGGATAATTTTGAAAAGGTTAAACATCAAGTAAAACAATGGAGCTATGACAATGTTTTTGATTTTAAAGAGTTAAAAGATTGGGAAGAAAGAAATTTAAATTTATTAGAGAAAAATAATAAAATTTATAATAATAATTTTTCTCTCCAGGCCCCGCAAGCGAAAGTCGAGAAAAATAATTCTCATAAATTTTATTATGTGGGTGAATTAAAAATAGACGGACTAAAAGTAGTATTAACTTATGAGGGTGGTGAGCTTGTGAGAGCAGCCACAAGAGGTGATGGTGAAATAGGTGAAGATATCACAGAAAATGTAAAGACAATAAAATCTATACCATTAAGATTAAAACAAAAGCTAAATATGATAGTGATGGGTGAAGCTTGGATATCAAAAAGTGAACTTAAAAAAATAAATATAGAACAAGAAAAAAATAATTTACCAAAATATGCAAATACTAGAAATCTTGCCGCTGGCACGCTTCGTCAATTAGATACTAGTGTTGTGGCAAAAAGAAATTTAAAAATGTTTTGCTATGACATAGAAGTATTGGATGATGAGACTAATAATATATTTTTTTCTCCTGGCCCCGCAAGCGAAAGTCAAAAAAAATATATTATTAGTCTCAATACTCAGATTGATGAACTTAATTTTTTAAAAGAAAATAATTTTTTAGTAAACCCTCATTTTAGACTTTGTAAAAATTTAGAAGAAATAGAAAAAATGTATGAAGAATGGAAAGAGAAAAAAGAAGATGAAGAATATGGTATTGATGGATTGGTGATAAAGATAAATGAGAAAGATATTTTTGATAAACTTGGTTTTACTGCAAAGTCTCCAAGAGCTGGCATAGCATACAAATTTCCAGCAGAAGAAGTGTCTACAAAAGTTTTAGATATAACTATTCAAATTGGTCGCACTGGTGTAGCGACTCCTGTAGCAGAACTTGAAGAAGTATTGGTATATGGGTCACATGTAAAAAGAGCAACACTTCATAATAGTGATGAAATAGAAAGACTTGATTTGCGAGTAGGCGATAGTGTGATAATTAGAAAAGCGGGTGATGTGATACCAGAAATAGTTTCTGTAATAAAAGAATTAAGACCAAAAAATTCTAAAAAATTTACAATGCCAGAATTTTGTCCTATATGTGATTCAAAATTAATAAGAGAAGAAAATAAAATAAATAAGTCTGGACTTTCTACTGGTCTATTTTGTAAAAATGAAAATTGTGAAGCAAAGCATAGAGAATATTTTACTTATTTTGTTTCTAAAAAAGCTTTTAATATTGATGGTATGGGTGAAAAAATTATAGATGAATTTTATGATCTTGGTCTTGTAAGAAATGTGTTAGATATTTTTAAATTAAAAAAATCTGATATAGAAGGTCTAGAGGGATTTGGTGAAAAATCAGCAGATAATTTAATTCTAGCAATAGAAAAATCTAAAAATATTTCACTTCATAAATTTATTTATTCTCTCGGTATAAGACAAGTTGGTGAGACTACATCAAAAGATATTGCAAAAAAATTTGGTAGTTTTGAAGTTTTAGAAAATAAAATAGTAGAGCTTATAAATTATAAAAACAAATTTAATCGCGAAGGGTATAGCCCACTTGTAGGGGGCGGTGAGCGAAGCGAGTCCGGGTTTTTGAAACAGCAATTCGGAGTAGCTGGCATAGGTGAAAAAAGTATTTTGAGTTTAATAGAATATTTTGATAATAAAAAGAATAAAGAATTTTTAGAAAAAATATTAAAAATAGTTAAAATAGAAACCTCTCAAAAAACAGCTCAAAATAGCGATTTTTCTGAAAAACCTATATCTTTACTATCTAATAAGACTTTCGTCATTACAGGGGCATTAAGCGAGCCCAGGGAGCATTTTGTGGAGCTTATAGAGAATTTTGGAGGTAAAGTAGCGTCTTCTGTATCTAGTAAAACTGATTATTTATTATTAGGATCTGACCTCTCCCCAACCCTCTCCCATCGCGTGTCGCCGAAGCTTCAGCGTATGGAGCAAGGAGAGGGGGTAAATTCAAAAATGAGTTCAAAAGAAAAATCTGCAAGAGATTTAAGTGTAAAAATTATAAATGAACAAGAGTTTAACAGACTTTTAAAATAATCTTTTTTTTGTTAAAATACTTATAAATATATGTCTAATCAAAATGTTGAATTTACAAAAGAAGATTTAGAAAATGTCGCTATGCTTTCACGTCTTCATTTGAGTGAAGAAGAAAAAGAAAAGTTTTTAGGACAAATGAAAGAAGTTTTAGAGTATGTAGGCCAAGTGAGAGATATGGCAAATGCAGGGGTAGAGTCTAGCGGTGGAGAAAATTATGGAAAGCAATTTGAAAATTCTGTAAATAAAAATATTATGAGAGATGATTTAGTTTTAAATGAAGCAAATAAATATACAGAAATATTATTAGAAGATGCTCCGGCGAGAAAAGATAATTTTGTAAAAGTATCTCAAGTACTGGATAAACATAAAAATCATTCTACGCATAAAGCTACGAATGACTAGACAAAATTTATGATTAAAAATTATTTTTTCAAATTAAACCCCGCAAGCGAAAATTTAAAAAATAATTTCTTTCAAATTTTTAAAAACAATTTTTAATCACAAGCCATCATTTAATCATTTTAATCAAAGTTAAAGACAAAATTTATGAAAACAATATCACAAATACATGAAGAATTAATTTCAAAAAAGAAATCTGTAAGAGAAGTAGTAGAAGAATCTTTAAATGAAATAAAAGAAAAAGACAAAAATATAAATGCAATACTCGGTATTTATACTGATGAATTTTTAAATTCTCAAATAGAAAAAGCTCAAAAAATGATTGATGATGGTATTGCTAGTAAACTCACAGGAGTACCAATAATCTTAAAAGATAATATTTTAGTAAAAGGACAAATTGCTAGTGCCGGAAGTAAAATGTTAGAAAATTATAAAGCAACATATGATTCTACAGTAGTAGAAAAATTAAAAGAAGTAGGAGCAATAATTATAGCGAGAGCAAATATGGATGAATTTGCAATGGGTACATCAGGAGAAAATTCTGCCCATATGATAACTAAAAATCCTATAGATATATCAAAAGTACCAGGTGGATCAAGTTCTGGTCCTGCTGCGTCAGTATGCGCTGGATATACATCTATCGCTCTTGGAAGTGATACGGGAGGATCTATTCGTCTTCCAGCTGCATTTACAAATCTTGTAGGATTTAAGCCTAGTTATGGGTCTATATCGAGATATGGTCTTATGGCGATGGGATCCTCTCTTGATCAAATTGGTCCATTTACAAATACTGTGGAAGATACAGAAACTATTTTTGATATTTTATCTTTTTATGATAAAAGAGATGCTACTTCTATTTCAGAAGAAATTCGAATTGAAAATGTCGCCCTCAAAGGTGTCGTCGGCATACCAAAAATTTTATATGATGAAAAAATGAAGTCTGGTATTGATAAAGAAATATGGAAGGACTTTGAAAAGCAAATAGAAAATTTTAAAAGTATAGGATATAAAGTTAAAGAAGTAGATATACCTGATATTGATAAAGCTCTTTCTGTATATTATATAATTTGTCCCGCAGAAGTATCTTCAAATATGGGTCGCTATGATGGAGTCAGATACGGACTTTCTGTGCCAGGGAAAAATACAATACAAAATTTTACAAATTCTAGATCAGAAGGGCTTGGTGATGAAGTGAGAAGAAGAATATTGCTTGGCACATATATATTGTCAGCTGGATATTTTGATGCTTATTACAATAAAGCTGTGACGGCCAGAGAAGTATTGAAAATGCAATTTAAAAAGGCTTTTGAAGATGTGGATGTGATAATCACACCAGTGAGTGCTATGTTCCCTTGGAAATTTGGAGAAATAAATGATCCATTACAGTTTTATTTAGTAGATCTTTTTACAGTGCCAGCAAATATTATAGGGTCTCCAGCTATTTCTATACCTACTACAAAAAGAGAAGAAGTGAATGAAAATAATTTACCAAAATCTATACATCTCGTAGCAGATTTATATCAAGAGAAAAAGCTATTTAAAATAGCAAAAGATTTAGAAGCTTTTATACAAAAATAAACAAGAAATAAGATTGAAAAGTATTTATGATATAATTTTATATATCATAATACATGTATTCCTTTAATTTTGATTATATTTTCAATGTTGTATACAATATATTACTTGCTATTCGCTATGTGATTTTATTCTGGATAATTAGAATTAGTCCTGTAGATTATCTTGAAGATCATAAATATGATGCTTGGGATGGACTTCGCGATAGGGGCTGGATAAATAGCTCTCAAGGTGCAGAAAGCAATGTAGACCCAAATGCTGCCACTGTATATTTAGGTGCAGATGATGGTGTAAAAGATTTTTCTTGGTGGGATACTTTTAAACATAATATATTTGGATGGGGCGAAGATACTAGTAGCATGTCTACAACAAATACAGAAAGTTATAATGTTAGTCCAAATGACGTAAATTTTGCAATAGAAAAAGTAAACAATGATCCTTGGTTTTCAAATTTAAAATTTTCAATTCAAAATCCAATATTAGCTTTTTGTGCTGATGTATTATCTGTACTTGCTTTTTTTACTTTGCTTATACTCATATATTCTATGATGCAATGGTTGATAATGACACTTACTCCTATAAGAGAGTCAAAAGAAAAAGCTAGACAAGAAAAATTATTAGCTAAAAAACAATCCAAACAAGAAGCTTTTACAAATTTAGATAAAGTAGAAGAAAATATCATAGAGACTATGCCGGCAGGTATACCAGGTTTGCCAATTTTTGAAGAAGATCTTTCTCTAGAAGAAATAAATGAAATACATAAAGAAGAAAATTTATTATTAAATTATAAAGCAAAAAATTTTATACCATATAATGGCAATAAAATAGTAAAAAGAGAAATTGATAATTTACAAGATAATAAAGAAAATAATAAACAAAATAATAAAGAAAATAATAAAACAATAGAATTGAGTGAAAAAGAAAAAGAAAATTTTGTAAAAGAAAATGAATTAATTTCTTCATATAAAGAAAATTGGAATAGAGTTGTAGATTATTTGTCTGGCGAAGAAGAAGCTCTTTGGAAAATAGGTATAATAGAAGCAGACAATCTTTTGGATACTGTTTTATCTGATAGAGGATATATAGGATTGACTTTGTCTGATAAACTAAAGAAAGCAAATTTTAATAGTATAGATCTTGCTTGGTCAGCACATAAAGTGCGTAATCGCATTGCTCATGATAGTGCAAAATTTGTTCTTTCTGAAAGAATAGCAAGAAATACTTTAGAATTGTATAGATCAGTATTTAAAGAATTTAAGATTTTAGAATAATAATTTTTATTTTGACAATATTTACAGTATCTGTTATTATGAGTTTGGTAAGTATTAATCATGTACATTATAAAAATAAAAATAAAAAATAAATACAAATATATTAATTTTTAAATCATTAAATTACTAAAAATGAAATTATTTAGAAGAGAAACGGCTAAAAGAGAAAGTAGCACCATATCTTTTTCTATTAAAACATTAGGACACACATGGGAAGAGTGGAGAGAGTGTTTTCAGTTTGATATTGATCCTAGTGTATATCAATCACTATGCGCTTCTGATTTTGATAAAAATCAAACTTTAATAAGAAATCAGACCTATGATTTTTTATTTTTGCCAGTGAAAGATGTGTTGTCTGAAGGAGTCTCTCCAACACTCACAGTAATAAGAAAAGCTGTCATAAAAAAATACACAGCTAAGTCTATCAATAAATTAAAGGCAGAAATTCTGTTTTTAATTCTTAAGTCATATGGTGGAAAAGTTTTAAAAAACTTAGGTTTTAAAGAATTAATAATTCTACATCCGCCGATAAAAACAGATGAAGGGCAGTTAGTTAACTTGCTAGGTCTTATAAATGATAGAGGCGAAATATCTATTGTTGGAGGCAGAGCTTATGAACATGAGAAAATATCAAAGGATTCTATTCTTGTAATATTTGATATTTAATTTTAAATTATATTTAAACACCCCCGTCGTGACGGGGGCTTTTGTTTTTAAATGTCGAATTTTCGCTCAATTGACTTATTTTGTTTTTTATTATAGGATGAGTATGTATGTACTTTTAAAAAATCTTAAAACTAATAAAAATGCAAAAATTTTTAGTTCTATTTAGAC
>CAZYMY010000009.1:0-4242 GCA_964648875.1 uncultured Candidatus Saccharibacteria bacterium
TTTATTTATTATTGAAATAAATAATATCATTTTTCATGATTTTTTGCAAATATAAATTAAAATCACACTATTTATTAAATTATCCACAACATATATATTAAATTATACTAAATAACTCTTAAAAATCGGTGAAAATATAAATACTATAAAATACATATAATTATGTCAAACTAGATTTGTAAAAAAAACTGATAATATTAAATTATCTTTAAAACTAATTTATGATTTAAAGTATTCAATTTATTTGGATTAAAACTTTATAACTATGCAAGAAGAAACAACTGCTAACAATTTAGATATTGAAAATAATAAAGAAGAAATACCTTTTATACATTTACGCACACATTCTCATTATTCCCTTTTAAAATCTCTTCCACAAACAAAACATCTTGTAAAAAAGGCTAAAGAATATGGCATGCCAAGTCTTGCTCTCACAGATTACAATAATATGTATGGAGCAATAGAATTTTACAAAGCTTGTAAAGATAATGATATAAAACCAATACTAGGTGCTGAGATAGATTTTAGAAGTGAAAATAATTATAAGAAAAAATATAAATTAGTATTTTTAGCAAAAAATTTATCTGGATATAAATCACTGATGCATCTTGTTTCTCTTGCAAATATAAAAGACAGAATAGAGCCTCATATAAATGAAAAAGATTTAAAAGAAAATTTTAATAAAGATTCTAATCTTATAATATTATCTGGTGGTGGAGATGGAGAAATCTCAGATATTTTAGCAAAAGAAAATTTTGAAAAAGCAAAAAAATATATAGAAAATTTTGAAAATATATTTGGTGAAAAATCTTTTTATCTTGAAATAGTACCGCAAGATTATTTTGATTTTGCTGAAAAAATAAAAAATAATACTATAAAATTTGCAAAAGAATTTTTAAAAGAAGAATGGAGACTTGTAGCTACACAAAATTCACATTATATATCTGACAATGATAAATCTGCTCATAAAGTACTTTTTAATATTCATGGTGAAGAAGAAGATAATAATATATATTCATCAAAATTTTCAAAATGGGATTATTCTTTTATAGATACAAAAAAAGCAGAAAATATATTTAAAGAATTAAAAGAAAAACATAATATAAATATATTAAAAAACAATTTTGTATTAGCAGAATCTATAAATATAGAAATAGAGCTTGGTAAATGGCATTTTCCAAATATTGCAAAAGATTATGAAGAAGAAATGAATACTGGTAAAACATTAGACGATGTATTGAAAAGACTTGGAGAAGAAGGTATAGAAAAAAGAGAAATTATAGATGAAAGAAAAAAAGATGTACTTGATAGACTTTATTATGAACTTGAAATTATAAAAAATAAAGGGTATGCACCATATTTTCTTGTGGTATATGACTTATTGAAATACGCTTCATTAAATGGAATACTTACAAATATTAGAGGCTCTGTGGCAGGAAGCATGACTACATATTTATTACAAATCACAAAATGTGATCCATTAATATATCAGATACCGTTTGAAAGATTTTTGAATCCAGAAAGACCTTCAGCTCCCGATATAGATATGGACTATGCAGATGACAGAAGAGATGAAATGATAGATTATGTTAGAAGAAAATATGGAGATCATAATGTAGCACAAATTGGTACTTTTGGTACAATGCTTGCAAGAGGTGCTGTGAAAGATGTAGCAAGAGCTATGAAATATCCGTATTCTCTTGGTGATAAAATATCAAAACTTATACCGATGCCAAAACAAGGATTTCCTGTATTTATAGATACAGCAATTAAAGAAGTGGAAGAGTTGAAGATAATGTATGACACAGAAAGAGAGGTGCAAACAATAATAGACATGGCAAAAAAAGTAGAAGGCTTGGTAAGGCATATCGGAGTACATGCTGCTGGAGTAGTGATAGCACCTGACAATATAGAAAATTATTCGCCTATTCAATATGATCCAAAAGGTGAAGGAAAAATAATCACACAATATGACATGCATTCAGTAGATGAAAACAATGCTGGCCTATTAAAATTCGATTTTCTTGGTATAAGAAATTTAACTATTTTAAAAACTGCAATAAATTTTGTAAAAAATGAATATGATATAGATATTGATATTGAAAATATAGATTTGGAAGATAAAAAAACATTTGAGATACTTTCTCGCGGTGAGACAATGGGACTATTTCAATTGAATGGTTCTGGCATGACAAAATTCTTAAAAGATCTTAGACCATCTAGCATATATGATATAAATGCCATGGTGGCACTTTATCGTCCTGGACCTATAAACAATATACCTATATATATAGAAAGAAAACATAATCCAAAACTTGTATCTTATCTATATGATGATAAAAATCTAAGAGAAATACTTGAAAAAACTTTTGGTGTGCTTGTATATCAAGACGACTTGCTTTTGATGAGTATAAAGATAGCAGGATATTCTTGGGGTGAGGCTGATAAATTTCGTAAAGCTGTAGGTAAAAAAATACCAGAAGAAATGCAAAAACAAAAAGAAAAATTTATAAATGGATGTATAAATTATTCAGGTTGGCCAGAAAAAAAAGCAAGAGAGCTTTGGGATTGGATAGAACCTTTTGCTGCATATGGATTCAATAAAGCTCACTCGGCTAGCTATGGAAGAGTGGCGTATCAGACAGCGTTTATGAAAGCAAATTATCCATTTGCCTTTATGACTGCGATACTCACAGAAGAATCTGGCGATATAGATAAAATATCTGAGATAGTAAGTGAATGTAAAAGAATGAAAATAAATGTTTTGCCTCCTGATGTAAATGAGAGTTTTGGTGGATTTAAAATAGTCCCCCTAACCCCCGACCGCGTGCCGCCGGAGCTTCAGCGTATGGCGCAAGGGGGAACAAATGGATTTACTCCCCCTTCGGGGGCTGGGGGGACTGAAGCAATAAGATTTGGTCTTTATACTATAAAAAATCTTGGCGCAAATATAGCCGATGCGATAATAAATGAAAGAGAAAAATCTGGAAAATATAAAAATCTAGAAGATTTTATAAATAGGATAAATCATAAAGACTTAAATAGAAAATCTCTAGAATCTCTGATAATGTGTGGAGCAATGGATAAATTTGGAGAAAGAAATGAAATGATATTTAATATAGAAGATTTACTTGAATATCATAAAAAACATACAAAAGATAATAGTGGGCAAAATAATTTATTTAATTTATTTGAAGAAAATACAAATACTTCTAGTTTCAAATTGAAAAAATGTATAGCAGCCAATCAGACTGAAAAACTAAAATGGGAAAAGGAGCTTATTGGTTGCTATGTATCGGGATCACCACTTGATAAATGGTCTAGTAAATTATTAGACAGAACTGTAAATATAAAAAATATTTTAGAAGAAGCAAATGCTGATGTGGCTGATAATAAAAATATAAAACTTCCAGCTCTTATAGAAAAAATAAAAATTACAAAGACAAAGCAAGGAGATTTTATGGCACTTCTCAAAATCTCAGATCTATCAGCACAATTTGAAGTGGCGGTATTTCCAAAAATATATAAAAATATAAAATCTAAAATAATAGTAAATACTCCCCTATTATTTATAGGTAAAGTTTCAAATAAAAATGGCGAAAAAACTATGGTTGTGGATAATATAGAAGAGATGAAATAAAAAAACTAAATCTTTTTATCTGTTTTTAATAATCTTTTGTGTCTGAAATATTTAGACAATTTATCTAATCCTAAAACTATAAGCACAAAACCGGCTAGAACTAAAATTAAAATAGGAATAGCCATAACAAACACAGCAAAAAACGCTATACCTGATCCCGCATCTATACCAGTAACAATTAAAGATTTAAAAATAAATGCTAATAAAAATGAAAGTACTCCTAAACATAAAAATAACATACCTTTTTTCTTAATAGAATTTAAATCTAAATCACCTTTTTCTATATCAACAGATATTTCTTTTTTACTTTTTGAAAATAATTTTATTATACCTACAACAACTAATACTGGTATTGCAACACGCAACATATAGTAAAAAGAAGAATTAAAAAAATCTATATGGAGTAACGAATCAAAAATATCTTTTATAATATTCATTTTATTTAAAAGATAAAGTAATAGCGCAATATATATATAATACCCTCCTTTCTTTCTTTAATTTTATTCATAGTTTTTATATGAATTATATACGAACAAATACCAATCTTTCCCCTTCATTTAACCCGCCAATATAGAAAGAAGTCTTTAAATCTGGTTGTTCTG
>CAZYMY010000009.1:4342-15112 GCA_964648875.1 uncultured Candidatus Saccharibacteria bacterium
TCCCCTTCATTTAACCCGCCAATATAGAAAGAAGTCTTTAAATCTGGTTGTTCTGTCTGATTAACATAAGCACAAGCTACAGAAGGTTCTAAATTCTTACCAAAAGTATGTCTTGTGCCTAATGCTAAAAGTTTAACTTCTTCCTTGCACTTAGGGTTTGATGAAATAAATTGTATAAGTTCCTCATAACGCATAGGTCTAAAACCTTCAGATTGCATAATTTCTATATAATCAGAATAATTAAGATGTGAAGCACGTTTTTTCTTTAATGCTTTTATTATTAGGACATCTAATTCTTCTGCTTTGGTATCTATATAAGGCATTTCATTTTCTAAAAGGCTAGGAAAATCACGCCCTGTTTTTTTATACATTTCTATAGCTTGCTCTTTACTTAAAGGTTTTAATGCTAATTTATGTATTATTTTTCCTTCAAAAGACCTATCTACCATATCATCTTCAATTAATTCAATTGGCAAATTAAATTCCTCAGCCTCTATTTTCCTTTGTTTAACCAATTCTGGATAAATATCATCTAACACATTCTTTGCAGCAAAACCTTTTTTTAAATCTTCTAATGCTTTCGTTCTAAGATTTTCTGGTAAATTATTTAACTGGGAAAGTGCGTATTCTGTATCAAATCTATTAAGAAGTTTTGTAATGCCAACAAAACCCATTAGCTTTTCTTTAAAACTTTTCTTCTTTTCATCTTGTGGATTTTTCTCTAAATTCATATTTTTAATTATATTAATTAATTCTCCTTATATTTTTAATATAATATATTATATCATAATATATTATACACACAATATATGACTAGATATATAGATATTGCAAAAATATATAGATTTGATATAATGTATTTATCATGAATTGGCAATTGACGACAATATCAATTATTTCTATTTTACTAATAGTACTGATACTTCTCCAAAAAACAAATACAGACGGGGCTGGTCTTGGAGGTGGAGACTCATTAGGAATAAATAATAAAAAAAGAGGATTAGAAAAAAAGATTTTTCAATTCACTATATTTGTAGCGATAATTTTTATCGTGTTTAATTTAATTGCCCTATTCACAAAGTAAGACTTAACAGCGTATTTAAATAATCTCAAATTACTTTTTTAATTAGAAAATTAAAATCTTATATTTTTTATATTTTTATAAGTATAAAAGTAATAAAATAAAACAATGGAAGAAGGAATACACAAAAGAAAAATAGAAGAAGGTGAAGAAAATCCTGTAGAAAATACTACTCGCTCACTTGAGGATATAAATATAGACATAGCAAATGGTGTAAAAAAAATAAAAAAAAGTTCCAATAAAAATAACTTTAAAAAGAAAGTAAATATATTAACTAAATCATATATATTAATATATAAATCACTTTCTATAAAAAAAATATTTATATTTTGGACTAGTCTTTTTATAAGTCTTATATTTTTATTTTTTGCTATAAATACTCTAAATAGTAAATTTTTAATATATGTACCAACTTATGGTGGAAGCTTATCAGAAGGTATAATAGGAGTACCTAGACATATAAATCCAATACTAGCTTCTACAGATCCTGAAAAAGATATTTCAAAACTAGTATTTTCTGGATTATTGAAAAAGGATATAAATAATACTATATCTACAGATATGGCAGAAAGTATTGAAGAAAGTGAAAATGGTATGACTTATACAATAAAAATAAAAGATCATATTAAATTTCATGACGGAGAAAAATTAACAGCAGATGATGTATTGTTTACTGTAAGTAAAATACAAGATAAAAATATAAATAGTCCACTATATATAAATTTTGAAGGTGTGACTATAGAAAAAATAGATGATTTGACTGTAGTATTTAATTTAAAACGTCCATTTTCATATTTTAAAGAAGTATTAACATTTGGTATTTTACCTAAACATATTTTAGAAAATATGACTGTAGAAGAATTCTTTTTATCAGAATTTAATACTAATCCTATAGGATCTGGACCATTTAAAATAGATGAAATATCAAAAAAATCTAATATAGCAAATAAATATTCTTTTGTATCAAATAGAGACTATGTAAATGGAAGACCATTTTTAAACAACATTTATATATATATTTATCAAAACAATGATGAATTATTTTCTGCCTTAAAAGAAAATATTATAGATAGTACTAGCTATCTGGGATATAATTATTTTGAAAAAGTAAAGGAAAAAGAATATACAATAATATCTAGCGAATTACCAAATATATATTCTATATCATTTAATCCAAATAAAAATAAAATTTTAGCAGATAAAGATATAAGATCATATTTAGGAAAAGCGATAAATAAAGAAGAAATAATCAGCTCTATATTTAATAATTATACAAAGAAAAAAGATTATTTTTTTGGTGAATCTTTAAGTGTAAACACAAATGAATTAAAAGATTTAAAGAAAATAGAAGGACAAGAAATAAATATCACGACTATAGATATAGTGGATATAAAAAAAGTAGCAGAAAAAATAGGAGATTATTGGAAAAATCTTGGTATAAAAGTAAATATAATAGTATATAATATAGGAGATATAGCAGAAGTAATAAAAGAAAGAAATTTTGAAGTATTATTGTTTGGATCAATAATAGAAAGAGATACTGATCTATTTGCATATTGGCATTCTAGTCAAAGAAATTATCCTGGATTAAATATTACAAATTACGCAAGCAATAAATTAGATAAAAATTTAGAAGAATTAAAAAAAGATTTAGATACAAATAAAAGATTAACAATATTAGAAGATATAAATAAAGAATTGATTTATGAAATGCCAGGAGTTCCGATATATTCAAACAATTTAAACTATATTATAAAAGATAAGACTTTCGCAGAAATAATAAAAAATAAAATACCTGACACATTATTGGACAAAAGTGAAAGATTCGTAAATATAAATGATTGGTATAAATATCAAGAAAAAGTTTGGCGATTCAGTTATAAAAGAAATATTATAGAAAAACTTACAAATCTATTACATTAAAACAAATATATGATAAACAACAAAATGACAAATACAAATATAAGAAAAACCGGAAATATAAACAGAAATATTCCTAGAGATAAAGTAGTGAGAAGCAGCTATACTAGTATGAGTAGAAGATCTTCTTCTCGCCCACCTATAAGAAATAAAAAGTCTGGAACAAAATTTGAGACAAAAATATCTGAGACTACAGAATTGGCACATATACCACCACTGGAAGAAAATGCTATAAGAATAATAAATCTTGGTGGTGTAGAAGAAATAGGAAGAAATATGAGTTGTATAGAATATAAAGATTCTATAATTGTAGTAGATTGTGGATTTCAATTTTCAGAAAGTACAACTCCTGGAATAGAATGTATTCTTCCAAACACTAGATATTTAGAGGAAAATAAACATAAAATAAAAGGCATGCTCATAACACATGGTCATCTTGATCATATTGGAGCTATACCTTATATATTGCCAAGAATAGGAAATCCAAAAGTATATTCAAGACAATTTACAGCGCTCATGATAAAAAAGAGACATGAGGAATTTCCACATCTTGATCCACTAGACATTGAAATGGTAGAAGCAGAAAGTCATATAACTCTAGGAGAATTCAAAATAAAATTCTTCGCTGTGTCTCATGCTATACCTGACTCTATGGGTCTCATAATAGAGACACCTTATGGCGATATAGTACATACTGGAGACTTGAGACTTGATCATGACAATGGTATACCTACAGATACTGAATTAGAAAGATATAAAGTATTTGAAAATAGAAAAATACTTTGTCTTTTAACAGATTCTACAAACTGTGAAAATCCAGGATTTTCTATATCTGATAGAATAGTTTTTGAAAATATAAGAAAAATTATAAACAGTACTCAAGGAAGACTCATAATTGCTACATTCTCATCTCAAGTAGAAAGAATGTTAGAAATAATGAAAATGATAGAAAATGCAGGTAAGAAAATAGCTGTAGAAGGAAGAAGTATAAAGACAAATATAGAAGTTGCTAGATTATCAGGTCTACTAAAAGTAGATCAAAGAATAATAATACCTATAGAGGAAATGGAAAATTATCCACAAGAAAAAGTTGTAATACTTGCAACAGGTGCACAAGGAGAAGAATTTGCTGTATTAAATAGAGCAGCAAATGGTACTCATAAATATATAAGACTAGATAAAAGAACCACTATAATGATGAGTTCTTCTATAGTACCTGGAAATGAAAGAGCTGTGCAAATGTTAAAAGATAAATTATCAAGAAAAGGAGCACATATAATACATTATAAAACTTCTGATGTTCACTCTTCTGGTCATGCAAATCATGATGAGCTTGTATGGATTCATAAAAAAATCAATCCAAAGTTTTTCATACCTGTTCATGGATACCATTATATGCTACGAGTACATGCTGATATAGGAAGAGAACTTGGAATGCCAGAAGAAAATATTATAATACCAGACAATGGCATGATAATAGAAATAAGAGACAGTGGACAAAAAATAGTAGCATTAAAAGAATTTGCTCCAAATGAAATGATAATAGTAGATGGTATGAGTGTTGGAAAAATACAAGATGTTGTCATGCGTGATAGACAAACTTTAGCAGAAGATGGGATGTTTGTGATTATAGGAATAATAGATAATCATACAAAAAAATTAAAAAAATCTCCTGATATAATATCTCGTGGATTTGTGTATTTGAAAGAATCTCAAGACTTGCTTTATCAGACAAGATCTTTAGCTAAAAAAATAATAGAAGAAGATATAGAAAAAAATATCAATATTGGTATGGATGATATAAAAAATGATTTAAATGAAGCTATATCAAAATTCTTACTTCAAAAAACAGCTAAACGTCCTGTGATAATACCTGTAATTATAGTGGTATAATATAAAAAAAATATGCAAGAAATATTGAAGAAGAAACTTCTTAGTGTTTGTTATTTAGCTACGATTTTTTATTCTATACATTATTTTGCTTTATACTTTGTATTATCTGCATTTTTAAATCAATATTTTGATAAAGTTGCTTTGAGTATATTATTTGCTATAGGCGCTGGTCTATCTATATTTGCATCAAATATTTTTGGTAAATCATTAAAAAGATTTAGTAATCAAAAAAGTCTTTTATTTATATTGATATTACAATTTATAATAACTTTATTTCTTGCTTTATCAAATTATTTAAATATAATATTTATAGCTATATTATTTATATTTCATATAATATTATACACATTGATATCTGTGTCTATAAATGTATTTGTAGAAGAATTTTCAGATCATGAAAATATCGGAACTATAAGAGGCACTATGCTCACAATTTATAATTTTGGAGCAATAGCATCACCTTTTATATCTGCTCAGCTATTTAATTTTACTGGCTTTTCTGGTTTGTTTATATTGAGTGCTATATCTATATTGCCTTTGATTTTTATAAATAAAAAGTTTTTTTCAAATATAAAAGAACCAAAATATACACATAAAAGTCTTTTGGCTAGTTTTAAATCTGTATTTAAAGATAAAAATATAAGAGGTGTGATAGCATCATCATTTATATTAAATTCTTTTTATGCTGTAGTAAATATTTATTTAGCTTTATATATTTTAGAAATAATAGGTATACCAGCATCTATATATCTAGGTATAATAATACCAATAACTGTGATACCATTTATATTGATACCATATGAGCTTGGTAAATATTCTGATGAAATATTTGGTGAGAAAAGGGCTATGATGATTGGTATATTTATATTGAGTGCTGTACTCATAATAATACCAATATTTAATATAACAACTGATAATATATTTGTATGGATATTATTATTGTTTGTTGCTAGAACTGGCGCAACAATAACAGAGACAGAGAATTATGCTTATTTCTACAAAAATGTAAATGAAAAGAGATCAGATCTTATATCTTTATTTCAAAACATGGTAAATGTATCTTTTATATTTGTTACAATACTTGGCGCAATACTTATGAATATATTTGATATAAATCTAAATATTATATTCTTGATAGTTGGTATACTAGGTCTTATTTCAATATTTATAATATTAAAAATAAGAGATACTGAAATAAAGAAAAGAAAAATAGAAATAGAAAAAGAAAGAATAGAAAATACACTAGAAAAAGAAGAGGAGAAAAAAGAATTACAAGCTAAAAAAGAAATTGAAAATGATATAAATCAAGAATTAATTAACAAAGAAGAACCTAAACTTTGGGCATAAAAATATGAAAATAAAAGTAGAACTTGAAAAGTATAATAAAGAAGAGAAAAAAAATGGTATAAGATTAAATAAATTTTTAAGTGATTTTGGAGTATTGAGTAGAAGAGAAGCAGATAAATTTATAGAAAATAAAAAAATACATATAAATGATAAAATTGCGATATTAGGTGACAAAATAAAAGATGGGGATTCTATTTTTATAAATGAAAAATTGAAAGATTTAAAATATTTTATTTATAATAAAAAAAGAGGAGAAGAAACTAGTTTTAAAATAATAGAGAATATTAGATATGAGCCAATTGGTAGACTTGATAAAGAAAGTGAGGGACTACTTATTTATAGTAATGATTTTAGAATAGTAGATAAACTTTTAAATCCAGAAAATAAATTTGAAAGAGAATATATTGTATCAATTCGTGAAAATGCTACTCCCAGAGTAAAAGAGATATTAGAAAGAGGTATAAATACAAGAGAAGCAATATATTCCCCTGCTAAAAAAGTAATACTTGATGAAAATAATAAAAATATTGTAAAAATAATTCTCACAGAAGGAAAAAAACATGAAATAAGAAGAATGTTAAATGCTTTAAATCTCACTATAGTATCTTTAAAGAGAGTAAGATTTTTATTTTTAAGATTAACAAATATAAAAGCTGGACAAATAAAAGAATTATCTGGCACAGAAAAAAATAAGCTTTTAAATACTTTAGATATAAAATAAAAGACTTCCCACTAAAATTAATATATTATTTTATTAATTTTGATGGAAAGTCTATATCTTCAACCTTCTGTATATTCAAGATTATTCCCTAAAGAATCTTCTTGTGTCAACACCCATGGTACAAACTTTTTTCTTTCATAGCCAAAGAAATCTTTGTATTCTTTTTCGGTAATAATATTTCCAACCCCGAATAGATTATTACCTAACTCACTCTGAAATTGTCTTCGGCACATATATGTGTTTGTATATCCATACCTAGAAAATACTCTCTTCTCTTCAAGAAGATACATTATAAGTTGAGAAGCCTCTTTTTGGCTAAGCTTCCCTTTGTACAGAAAGCGTAATATCAACTCAATCTTTTGTTTTTTGTTCATTATGTAAAATATTTAATTGGTTTTCACTCTCTTTAATCTATCAAAAAATAGAAAAAAGTCAAATTAATAAGCTTTCTCAGATTCTTCTAACTTTTCTATTCTATCTAATATAAATTTACCCATATCTACTCCGGAATTTTTTAAAATAAAATCAAAACGAGAATCTTCAAATATTTGAGGTGCGATATGTAAATCCAATACTTTTATAATATAATCTATACTTTTATTTTCTTTATTATGCTTTTCTAAAATGACTAAATCTATCAAAGTATGATGATCTAACATAAGAACTTTATATATATCTTCTATTAACTTTTTTATTTTTATTTTCAAATCATCATCTAAATGAATCAGATTTTTCTTTACATGATTATGATCTATAAGATGTTTATCTATTAAAATTTTGTCTTGCAATATTCTTCTTTTTGCATCTGTATTTACAATCTCTGCAGGAGTGGGTATATAAATATCTTGTCCACGATAATCTGGTATAACTGCTACAGAAATATATTTACCATGAACATGCTCTTCTATCAAAGCCTCCCCTCCTCTATTTATAATCTCTTTTATCTTATTAAAAGAATCTAAAAAAGAATAAGTAATTAAACTTTTTTTATTAAAATGATGATTTGATTCTTTTATGACTAATGGAGTATGAAATTTATTCCATATATTTTTTAAAGTATTTTCAATATTTTTTGAATCTCTTATAAAAATATATTTTGGCATATCTATATTTATCTGACTCAAAATCCTTTTTATATTTACTCTATCTAAAGAGTGCATTATGCTATTATTGAAAATTTTCTTTACATATAATTTGCGAGATAAATTATGATATTCTGCGTCTTTATTATTTGTAAAATCAATATAATAATCCACTCTTGAAAAAACTTTATGTGGATCAGAAGGCACACCCTTTTCAAACCAATTGCCAGACTCATCTATAATCACATCTACTACATTTATCAAATCTTGATATTTGCCAAGTGGAATAATAATATTAGCACCATTTCTAACGGATCTATGATAATCATCTTTTCCTCCTCGCAAAATAGCTATAGCTTTCTTATTATTCATAATAATATATAAATTATATCATATACAAAACCATGTAAATAAATTTTATATATAAATATTTTTATTTCTTTATATTATTTATAATCTTATTTTGAAGTAATCTGTGATATGAGATAGCAAATCTATGTGTCTCAGCATTTAATGAAATGATAATATTATTATACTTTTTACAAATATCTTCACTCTTTTTATCTAAATACAAAATATCTCTAGCTTTATGTTTATCATCTTTTACTACCGACACAAAACTCATATTTTCTAAATCACTTTTAGATATTATATTTTTCAATTTATTAAAAATAAAATTTAAATGAGTTTTGCCACCGTCTATTATTAGAATGTCTGGAAATCTCCATTCTTTATGTAAAAATCTTCTAGACAATACTTCTTCCAAACCAGACAAATCATCATTTACACTTTCTTTTAATTTAAATTTTTTATATTCAGATTTGTTGAATTCATCATATTCAAATACACACATTACTCCTACTCTATTTTTACCTGATATATGTGATATATCATAACTTTCTATTCTAATATATTTTTTATCTTTTTTATCTTCTATATCTTGTATATTTATATTATTCTCTAAATTATTATAAATATAATTATTTGCATTATTTTTTATAAAATTTATATCTTTCAAATAATTAAAAGAATTTATTTTATTTCTCAATATACTTGCCTCTTCAAACTTTTTTTCTTTTGCAAGAATTTTCATCTCTTTTTCTAAATCTCTCAACAATTTAGAAATATTTCCTGATAATATCTTTTCTATATTTTTTAAATTTTTCAAATAATCTTTTTTTGATATCTTTCCAATACAAACTCCAGGACAAAGACCAATTTGACAATTAAAACACCCCCTCTTCTCATTTAAATTACATCTGTCTCTATAAGGAAATATTTTTCTTATAAATTTCATTATTTCCAAAAGCTCACTTTTTGATAAAAATGGGCCAAACTTTTTTAAAATTTTTAAATCTTTATTCTTTTCTATTTCTCTTCCTCTCATTATAATCACTCTCGGAAATTCTTCTTTTGTAAATACAACATAAGAATAACTTTTATCATCTTTTTCTTTTGTGTTAAAAAATGGAGAAAAAGTTTTAATATATTTTGATTCTAAAATTATCGCTTCTAATACACTTTTTGTTTCAATAAAAAATATATCTTTAGAATTTTCTATCATGCTTTGTATTTTTGTACCTCTAGTTTTTATTATGTCATTTGAAAAATAACTAAATACTCTGTCTTTTAGACTTGTGGCTTTACCGATATAGAGAATGTTATTTTTGACCCATCCTAAATCCTTCCCCAAGGGAAGGACTTTCGCATTCACTCCCTTTCCTTGGGAAAGGGTTGGGGATAGGTTGACTTTCTTATCAAGAAAAAAATAAACCCCTGGAGAATCAGGTAATTTCTTTAAAAAATGTTTTTTAAATTCATCTTTTTTCATGAGTTTAATATAGCAAAAATAATAAACCAATACAAAAGCTGCTCTTTCAAGCAGCTTTTTTAAAACAACCAAAAATATCTTATTATAATACAAAAGGATGCCACCAGGATGTATCCCAATCAGAAGCATTAATGCCGACATTGACTTTTGTATCGTCATCTCCCTCCGCAAAAGTAGCGCAGCAAAAACTCACATCACTATATTTTCTCTGAATTCCATGCCTCATTATTTTATAAAGTGTAGGAAATTCAGTATTAAGTGCTGCGAGAATATTTAATTCTGCAGACTTAAATCTCGTGTTTAGTATTTCCAACTCTGAACAAGAAATTTTTTCAAATCTTCTCATAAAATAAATTCTGTCTGGCAAGACTTTTGCCATCGGCCATTCTTGCAATACTCTTTGGTTTACATGGTCAATGGAAGCAAAATAATTTAGTGCTTTTTTATTGTCTTTCGTTTCCAATTTTAGACCTGTGGTAGATACATAACAAACGTTATGTGAAATACGGTAAAAAATCGCTCCACAAATATTATCTGGATAAATGACTTTTTCATTACCGTTTACAACATCACCTTCTTTGTATCTAAACTCCTCAAATGGAGATTTTTGAATAGAAGTATTTACCACATCAACCAATTCAGGAATGACAGGATCTATAGATTCAATAATGACAGGGATATTCACCTGCGTTTCAAAAGAGTGTTGCTCTTTTTCAGAGTTCTGCGACGGTTTAAAATCTGTCGCTTTTAGGGCCAATTCAAGATTTTCTGATAGGTGTCTTATGACATCTATAGCATCAAAACCTCTGCCTACAATTTTTTCTAAAAAGGTTTCGATTAGTCTAAATAGAACTAAAAATTTTTGCATTTTTATTAGTTTTAAGATTTTTTAAAA
>CAZYMY010000010.1:0-3892 GCA_964648875.1 uncultured Candidatus Saccharibacteria bacterium
TTTTCTCCAGTATTCGTTATCGCTGACATATATTTAGTTATCATTTTATCATAAACTTAATTTTTACCCCACACTCTTTATCACTATATTCTTATAATATATGGTTTCAATTCCCTCAAGGAATCATATTAAAAAATGAAAAATTTGAAACCGTAGAAGTAGCCAGTATTTTCAATGTTAAATCCATGTTTTTAGACACAGAATCCGTTACAGTGGACCCTAGCGGATTCGAACCGCTCACCTCCGGAGTGCAAAACCGGCGCTCTACCAAATGAGCTAAGGGCCCCTTTGTTCCGCCGAAGTATTTACAAAGGCGAAAATTTTTCATAAAAAGATTATAACACAAAAAAGAATAAACACAAAAAAATATTATCTCTTTGCTAAATTATCAAAATTATTTTCTTCAGCATTTTCTATTTCTATATTTTCAGCATTTTCTATATTCTCAAGTTTTTCTTCTATATTTTCTATTTTATCATATATCTCCTCAAGGAGCTCTCTTTCTTTTTGAATTTCTTCTTCTTCTTTTTTAAGTTCTTTTTCTGTCTTATCAATATCTGCTTTTTCTTTTTTAAGACCAGAGATAATTACTTCTGAACCGATAAATTCTTGCACAAGTAAACCAATAAAAACTAAAATGACAATACCAAGTATAAGTGATCCAATAGGAGAAAAAATTAGCCAAAATATACCACCGAGACTTTGTAAAAAATCAGCTGTATGCCAAATACCTCTCCAATAAAGTACTACTCCTGTAGCGGCGAGCAAAGAATATAAAAATTTATGTTTTGAAAGATATATTCTATTTTTAAATTCTATTTTTGAAATGCGATCTTCTATTTTTTGAAAAAAATCTTTACTCATATTTTTTAAATTTACTTCTTTTGAAGTGAGGTGCAGACAGGATTTGAACCTGCGAATGGCGGTTTTGCAAACCGCAGCGTTGAACCACTTCGCCACTGCACCTTATTTTGATATATTTTAACATAGAAAAACATAAAAAACCAAATATTCTATTTTCATATTTATAAAAATTTTATTTAGCTTTATATTTAATTTTTTTTTATTTTATGATACAATATATTTCTAAATGCTCGGGTGGTGGAATCGGTATACACGAAAGACTTAAAATCTTTTGCCATACGGCTTGCGGGTTCAAGTCCCGCCCCGAGCACAAAAAATAGTGAGAAAAGTTTGAAAAACTTTTCGAACATATTTTTTGATGCTTGGAGGGACTTGAACTGAGTCGTCTGCGAAGCAAAATTTCTGAAAGAAATTTTAGACGACGAAGCGGGGTCGCGAAACAAGGAGCGAAGCGACTATGTTTGGTGACCAAGTCCTGCCCCGAGCACAGTCCTGCCACTATTTAAAAATCTATGAACATATTTCACTCAATAATTTTAGATATCATGGTCGCGAAACAAGGAGCGAAGCGACTATGTTTGGTGACCAAGTCCCGCCCAAAGCTCAGTCCTGCCACTATTTAAAAATCTATGAACATATTTCACTCAATAATTTTATATATCATGGTCGCGAAACAAGGAGCGAAGCGACTATGTTTGGTGACCAAGTCCCGCCCAAAGCTCAGTCCTGCCACTATTTAAAAATCTATGAACATATTTCACTCAATAATTTTAGGTATTATAGAAGGGATAACTGAATTTTTACCAATATCCTCTACCGGCCATCTTATTCTTGCTTCTAATATATTAAAAATACAAAACATAGCATCTATAAAAAGTTTTCAAATAATTATACAGCTTGGCGCAATACTCGCAGTAGTTGTACTTTATTTTAAAGATTTTTTTAATTTAGAAATAATAAAAAAAATAATTATATCTTTTATTCCTACAGGCATAATAGGTTTGATATTATATAAATTTTTGAAAGAATATCTTTTAGATAATAGTTTTATAGTTGTAATCACATTATTTTTTGGTGGAATAATAATGATAATATTAGAAAGCAGATATATAAAAAGAAATAAAAATAATAGACCAGAACTAGATAAAAAATTTTTAGACGATAAAAATGATATCAATATAAAAGATATAACTTATAAAAAAGCTTTTTTTCTTGGTCTTTGGCAAAGTATAGCGATAATTCCCGGAGTATCTAGAAGTGGAGCTACAATCATTGGTGGACTTTTAATGAATTTAAAAAGAGAAACTATAGTAAAATTTTCATTTCTTTTAGCTGTACCTACGATAATAGCTGCTACAGGATTTGATTTAATAAAAAGTTATAAAGACTTTTCAAATGTAGATGTATTAAATATATCTATTGGATTTGTTGTCTCTTTTATTTTTGCCTTAATATTTATCAAATGGCTTATAAATTATATTCAAAAAAATAATTTTATAATATTTGGTATATATAGAATTATCATTTCTATTATATTTTTTTTGGTTTTCTTTATTTAAAATTTTAAAATAAAGAAATTATTGTACCAATAGATGCTAAAGCCATTGCTATAAAAGCTATATAACCTATATATTTTGTAATTCTTCCATTTTTATATTTACCCATTATTTTTTCACTATTACTTATTTTAATAATAAAAAATAATATTATAGGTGCTATTACACCATTTAAAATAGCTGAATAAAATAATGTCTTTATTGGATTTAATCCTATAAAATTTATTATTATACCGAGTAATACAGATATTATTATCACAATATAAAATGCATGTGCTGTATTATATTTTCTATAAAGTCCCTCTCTCCAGCCAAAACTTTCTGATATAGCATATGCTGTAGAGCTCGCAAGTATTGGTATTGCTAGTAATCCTGTACCTATTATACCAATAGCAAAAAGTAATCCTGCCCATTTACCAGCAAGAGGAATGAGAGCTTTCGCAGCATCTTCTGCTGTAGCTATATCATTTATACCATTTGTAAAAAGTGTATTTGCAGATACTGCTATTATAAAAAACATTACAACCACTGATAAAAACATACCTGTCCACACATCAATTCTCATTTTCTTTATATCTTCACCTGTCACATTTTTTCTTTCTTTTAAAGTCTTTTTACCTTCACTCATCTCTTCTTCTATTTCTTCTGATGTTTGCCAGAAAAATAAATATGGGGAAATAGTAGTACCGAGTATGGCTGTGATTAAAAGTATTTGTGATTTAGAAAAAGTTATTTGCGGTATTATGCTGTCATATAATATGTGAGTCCAATCCATTTTAATTATAAATCCAGTTATGACATAAGCAAATACTGCAAATACAAGCCATTTCAAATATTTAGAATACACTCTATACGGTATAAATATTTCAAGCAATAAACTAAGAGAGCCTGTAATCAATATTAAAGCTATAAAAGAAAAATTTGGATATATTAATTGAAAAGCTTTTGCTATAGCTCCGAGATCTGCTCCGATATTAAATGTATTTGCTATAAATAAAAATATTACACATATATAAAGTATTTTTTTAGAAAAAACTTTTTTTATATTTGCTGCAAGTCCTCTACCTGTCACAAGAGCTATACGAGCACACATTTCTTGTACTACTGATACAAGTGGATATACCCATACTGTGAGCCATAAAAGACTAGTCCCATATTTTGCACCTGCTTGTGAATATGTGGCGATACCTGAAGGATCATCGTCCGCTGCTCCAGTTACTAGGCCTGGACCTATTTTTTTAATATATTTACCATCATTTCTAATTTCCTCTGCTACTTCATTTATTTCTTCTTCTACTTTTTTTATGTCTTCTTTTATTTTTTCTTCTTCTTTAAAAATCATATCTAAAACTTTATTTTCTGAAATATTATTTTCTAAATTTTTTTCTTCACTCTTTATAGCATCATCTTTTTCTAACATATTTATAGTTTTTATAAAAACAAAAACACATGGATAATATAAAATAATTATA
>CAZYMY010000010.1:3992-8238 GCA_964648875.1 uncultured Candidatus Saccharibacteria bacterium
ATTTTTCTATGTTATAATTTAATAAAAATTTGAGTAAATTATTTTATGCATTTAAAATCTATTAGCATGCAAGGATTTAAATCCTTTGCAAAAAAAATAAATATAGATCTTGCTAGCTCTGTGACTGGAGTTGTTGGTCCAAATGGATCTGGTAAATCAAATGTAGCTGAAGCTATAAGATTTGTACTTGGAGAGCAAAGTATGAAAGGTCTGCGTAGTAAAAGTGGTAGCGACTTAATATTTAAAGGCTCCACACATTTATCTCCCCTTTCTCGCGCCAGCGTATCAGTACATCTTGATAATAAAGAAAAAAAAGTAAATGATAGACTTATAAATTCAAACTCTGATACTAGCACTTTACTTTCAAATTTTATAAATTTAGATGAGATAATTTTGACTCGTGAAATATATTCTGATGGCGTAAGTGAATATCTTATAAACAATACAAAAGTAAGATTAAAAGATGTACAAGAGCTTCTCGCTATGGCAAATATATCTACATCAGGACATACAATAGTCAATCAAGGTGAAGCAGATAGGATATTATTATCCAGCAACAATGATAGAAGAGAAATAATAGAAGACGCTCTTGGACTCCGAATTTATCATATGCGTATAAAAGATGGTGAAAAGAAATTGGAAAAAGTAAGAAATCATTTAAATGAAATAGAATTAGTACGAAAAGAAAATTTACCTGAATTAAATTATCTTAAAAGACAAGTAAAAGAATTGGAAAAAAGAGAAGAAGAAATAAAAAATATAAATGCAATGTTAAAAATCTATCTTTATAGAGAAGATTTTGAAATGGAAAATAAGAAAAAAGAAATACCTGATATAGATATAGAGATAAATATACAAAATCTAGAATCTGATTTAAATATATTGTCAGAAAGAAAAATAGATTTAGAAAAAAATAATACAGATAATAATATAGACAATAATACAGATAATAGTTTAAATACAAAAGATAATGAAAAAGAAATATTTATATCTAAAATAAAAAATTTAAATGAAGAAATTTCAAATCTAGAAATAGAAAAAGATAAATTATATAAAGATATAGTAAGTATAGGTATAGAAAAAGACTTTTTGATTAGAAAAGAAGAAGAAATAAAAAATAAAAAAAACAATATAGAATCAGTAAAAGAAGATTTTGAAAAATATTTTATAGATAAAAATTATTTTAATATTTTTGAAGGAGATAGAAAGACTTTATGGCAAGAGATTTTTGATATATATAAAAAACAAAATTACTCTGATTTAAATACTCATTTAGACAAAGCAAAAAGTGAAGAAGAGTTATTTTTTGAAAATATAAAAAATTTATCAAAAGAAAATTCTAATAAAAAAATAATAGAAGAAAGAGAAACAGAGATAAACAATTTTGAATCAAAAATAGAAGAACTTGATAAAAATCTATCTAAAAATAAAGTAGAGTTTGAAATATTAGAAAAAAAGATATTTAATTTAAAAACAGAAAAAGATTTAGAAAAAGAAAAATTAGATAAAAAAGAAAAAGAAGAAGTCAAAGAAGAAAGTGAAAAGTCTTTTAAAATAGACAATGATATTTTAAAAATAAAACTTGAGCTTGAAAAGCTATATTCACAAAAAGAAAATATAAAAATAAAAAAAGAAAATTTAAGAAATCAAAAAGAGAATTTTGAAAATCTACTTGAAGAGATGAGACATATAATAGGTGCTTCTGTATTTTCATATAAAGAATTTAAAGAAGAAAATATGGAGGATAATGAAAAAAATATTTCTATATTATCTCAATATGAATTGTATAAGAAAATAGAAAGAAGTAAAATAAAAATAGAAGAAAGTGGTATAACAAATGCTGATGATACTTTAAAAGAATATGAAAGATTACTTGAAAGAGATGAATTTTTATCTAAAGAAATTTTAGATCTTGAAACATCAAGAAAAAATCTAGAAAATCTAATACAAGATTTAAAAAATACACTTTTGGAAGATTTTAATATTGGATTACAAAAAATAAATACGAATTTCAATAATTATTTTAATGAGATATTTTCTGGAGGCAAGGCTTCTCTATCTTTAGAAAAAACTATTTCTAATAAAATTAATACTGAAATACAATCTGATATAGAAGATGATATAGAAGAAAATGAACCTGGTATAGAAATAAAAATAGATTTACCACAAAAGAAAGTAAAAGATTTACAAATGCTTTCTGGTGGAGAAAGAGCTTTATCTTCTATTGCTCTTATATTTGCTATGAGCTCAATAAATCATCCACCATTTATGGTACTTGATGAGACTGATGCTGCACTTGATGAATCAAATGCTAGAAAATATGGAAAAATGATTAAAAAGCTTGCTGAAAAATCAAAGTTATTAGTGATCACTCATAATAGAGAGACAATGAATCAATGTGATGTGCTTTATGGAGTCACTATTGGCGCTGAAGGATCTTCAAAACTTCTTTCAATCAAATTCGACGAGGCTACAGAATACGCGAAATAGTTTTACAAAAATAAAATATTGATATATACTTTTAATATATGAAAAAGAAAATACTTAAAATTATTGTGTTATTAATTGCCATATTATTGTTATCTCTTTTAATTTTGTTTTTATATAATAATTCTAAAATTACTACTTATAAATTTATAATGGATAGTACAAGCTCTGGAGCGACTAGAATATATAACGCTGAAATATCTTTTAAAAATGGAAAAGTAAAATCTGGATATGAATTAACATTTATAGGTCAAGGTGGAGGCTGCCAATCAGATTGTGATTCTACAAAAGCTTGTATTATAAATGATGGGAACTGGATTAATTCTTTATCTTCAAATCGAGAAATATGTGATTCTAATATTCCCACAAATGAAAAAGGTTTAAATAAATATATTTTAGATAATGAAATAAAAAAAATAAAAGCATCAGAGATTTGCACGCATTATGATATGTGTTATACATTAGAAAAATAATTAATAAATTAAAATAAATTTTTAATGATTTTGAAAAATAATATTATTGATGTATACTCTTGTGCTATAATAAAAAACATATTTATAAATTTTAGAATGTATTTTCTAAAATATTTTAAAATACTTTATTGTTTTGTTATTTAATATTTATTTAATTAAAAAATTATTTTATGAAATTACTAATAGTAGAATCACCAAGTAAAGCAAAAACTATCGAAAAATATCTCGATGGTGAATTTACTGTTAGAGCATCTATTGGACATATACGAGATTTACCAAAATCAAATAAAAAAGCTATTGATATAGAAAATGGTTTTATTCCTACTTATGAAGTTTCAAAAGGAAAAGAAAAAGTAATATCAGAAATAAAATCTCTAGCAAAAAATGCGAAAGAAATAATATTGGCTACTGACCCCGATCGTGAAGGAGAAGCTATAGCTTGGCATGTGCGTGAAGCTTGTGGTCTTAAAAATACAAAAAGAGCTGTATTTCATGAAATCACAAAAGAAGCTGTGATAGAAGCTTTAAAACATCCAAGAGAAATAGATATGGATTTGAAAGAGGCGCAAGAAGCAAGAAGAGTACTTGATAGATTGGTAGGATATGATCTTTCTGGGATAATTTGGAAAAAAGTAAGATATGGCCTTTCTGCTGGTCGTGTACAATCCCCTGCACTGCGAATAATAATGGAAAGAGAAAGAGAAATAAGAAATTTTATTCCTATAAAATATTTTAATATTATTGCAGAGCTTGAAACTAATGGAAAATTAAAAGAATCTAAAAAATATAAATTAATTTTTGATTGTGAACTTGAGCCAGGATTAAAACCAGAATTAAATGGTGAAGAAGCTAAAGAAATGGCTGAAAATATAGTGAAAGAAGGAAAAAATGGAAATTGGTATGTAAAAGATATAAAAGAAACAAATGTAAAATCTTCTCCAAAAGCTCCTTTTACTACTTCTACACTTCAACAAACAGCTTCTAGCAGATTAGGATTTGCGCCTAAAAAGACTATGATGATAGCGCAAAAATTGTATGAAAAAGGTCTCATAACTTATATGCGTACAGACTCTACAAGTCTAGCAAATAGTGCAATATCTGAAATATCTAATTTGATATTAAAAAAATATGGAAAAGAATATTTAGAAAATAGAAACTATAAAGCAAAATCAAAAAATGCACAAGAAGCTCATGAAGCTATTCGCCCTACACATGTATCTACTTTATCAGCAGGAAATAGTGTTGATGAAAAAAGATTATATGATTTGATATGGGCAAGAACTATA
>CAZYMY010000010.1:8338-14603 GCA_964648875.1 uncultured Candidatus Saccharibacteria bacterium
TCTGTGATATTATTTGACGGATGGATAAAAATAGATCCTGATGGAAAAAGTGAAGATGTGATATTGCCAAAAATTTCAATAGATGAAAATTTAAATTTAATTTCTATAAATAAAGTAGAAAAAGAAACTACTCCACCAAATAGATATAGTGAAGCAAGTCTCATAAAAGAACTAGAAAAAAGAGATATAGGTCGCCCTTCTACATATGCATCTATAATATCTACAATAGAAGATAGAGGTTATGTAGAAAAAATAAATAGAGCTCTTTTCCCTACAGATACAGGAGAAGTAGTTTCTGATTTTTTAGAAAAGAATTTTGCAAAATATATATCTGATAATTTTACAAAAGAAATGGAGGATGAGCTTGATCAAATAGCAGAAGGAAAACTTACATATAAAAAATTACTTACAGATTTTTATGGTACATTTCAAAAAGAAATAAAAGAAAAAGATAAAATAGAAAAACAAAATAATTTTGGTGAAGCTTCTAGTGATATAAAATGTCCATTATGCAATTCTAAAATGATAATAAAATTATCTAAAAGTGGTAAATTTTATTCCTGCTCAAAATTCCCTGATTGCTCTGGAGCTAGAACTATAGATGGAGAAATACTTGAAGGTCCTAAAGACACTGGTAGAATATGCCCAAAATGTGAAAAAGGTAAATTGATAGAAAGAAGTGGTAGATTTGGAAAATTTATAGCATGTGCAAATTATCCAAAATGTAAACATATAGAGCAAAGCGAAGAAGAAAAACAGAAAAAAAATACAGGAGTAAAATGTAATAAATGTGATGATGGATATATAGAAGAAAGACGAGGTAGATTTGGACTATTTTATTCTTGTTCAAATTATCCAGACTGTAAAAATGCCATAAAAGCAAAACCAACAGGAAATTATTGCAATATATGTCATGAATTGATGATGGAAGGCACAAAAACAATACCAGAAAGATGTTCTTCAAAATCTTGTATAAATCATAATCCACATAAATTAGACAAAAAATAAGAAAAAATAAGACTAGAAACATATTGTATTTTTTTATAAAATAATGTTAAAATTTTATAATGAATATAGATGAAAAAATAGATCAGAAAATAGATAAAAATTTTGACATATATAATCTAGAAGATGTCTTTTCTGCCGCAGCTAAAGATAGAGTTTTTTCTACAAAAGAAAAAGATTTGATAAAAAAAGCTTTTGATTTTTCTAAAAAAGCACATGAAGGACAATTACGAATATCTGGCGAGCCATATTTTAATCATTGTGTAGCCACTACTATAAATATAGTAAAACAAAATATGGACATAGATACCATATTAGCCGGTCTTCTTCATGATACTTTAGAAGATACACAAATAACAAAAGAAGAAATAGAAAAAGAATTTGGTAAAGAGGTACTATTTTTGATAGAAGGCGTGACAAAACTTGGAACTATAAAATATAAAGGTGTAGAAAGACATGTGGAAAGTATGAGAAAATTTTTCATTGCCATGGCTGAAGATATAAGAGTGGTGATAATAAAATTATGCGATAGATTGCATAATGTATCTACTCTTGAATATTTGAGAGAAGATAAAAGAGAAAGAATAGCTATAGAGACACTCGAGATTCATGCGAGATTAGCTGATAGAATTGGTATGGGAAAATTAAAAAGCGAATTAGAAGACAAAGCTTTTCCATATGCATATCCAAAAGATTATGAAAAAGTGAAAGATATGTTTGATTCAAATATGTCATCTTCTGAAGATTATCTTTTAAAAATATTAGATAAAGTAAAAAATGAATTGAAAATATTTGATATAAAATATATAGCAATAGATCATAGATTAAAACATTTATATTCTCTTTATGAAAAATTAAAAAAATATAATTGGGATATACAAAAAATATATGATATAGCTGCTATGCGTGTGATAGTAGAAGATATAGGTATATGCTATCAAGTACTTGGTATAATTCATGGACTCTATAAACCTGTACCAGGAAGATTTAAAGATTATATAGCCTTACCAAAGCCAAATGGATATCAATCTTTGCATACTACTGTATTTGATGGAGAAGGTGGCACATTTGAAATACAAATACGTACAAAAAAGATGCATGACGAAGCTGAATATGGTATAGCATCTCATTTATTTTATAAAGAAATTGGTGATTCAAAAAAGATAAAAAATGAAAAAGAAATATCAAATAAAGAAAAATTAAAAGAAAAAATAGCTTGGACACAAAATCTGATGAAGTCGCAAGAAGATATTTCACAAAATAAAGATTTTATAAAAAAGATAAAAGAAGAATTTTTAGATAAAAAAATATTTGTACATACTCCAAAAGGAGATATTATAGAAATGCCAGTAGAATCTGGTGTGATAGATTTTGCATATGCAGTACATTCTGATATTGGCAATCATGTATCTGGTGTTATGGTAAATGGAAAATTTGTATCACTTGATACAAAATTAAAAGATAGAGATATAATAGAAATAATAACAAAAGAAGATTCAAAACCATCTAGAAAATGGCTAGACTATACTTATACAAGTAATGCAAAAAGAAATATACGAAATTACTTAAAAGAAAATGAAAAATCTTGGTGGAATAATAAAAAATAATTTAAATTTAATAAAAATTATAAACTAAAATTTCTTATATCATACAAATCATCTTCTCTTTCTTCATCTCGCCTTTTATCTTCACCTCCTCTATCATCTTCTAATTTAAAATCGTTTATATCATTTTTAATATCATCTTTTATTTCTAATACCAAATCCCCTATATGATTTTCTTCATTTTCTATGACAGGTAAAGTGCTTTCATTTGTCTTTATTGGCAATATATCTTCTACATCTTTATTTAATTCATTGCTAATATTTTGAGATACAAATGCATCAGCAAGTATAGAAGATTCGCTAATATTCATTTCTTTTCTTATTTTATCAAACATGCCTTCATGAGTTTTTTCTTTACCAGCATTTTTGATAATATTTGCAAGAGCCATCAATTCATCATATGAAAAATAATCAATAGTGATTTTTCCTCCTTTTTCTTTTGGTTCAATATGAACTCTTGTACCTAGACTTTCTGCTAGTCTCTCTTCAAGATCTACAACTTCTGGATTTGCCATTAAAGATTTTTTGCGTATTTTTTCATATGCTACTTTTCTAGCCAAAGATTCAGCTTCACGCACTGTCATTTTTCTTAAAAGCATTTCCTTAAATAAAGTAATTTGCTCGTCTGGTTTATCTACAAGCATCAAAAGTGGTCTTGTATGTCCTTCTGATATTTTTCCAGAAACAAGAGCATCTAATATATCTTGTGGCAACATGAGAATACGAACTGTATTTGATACATATTCACGGCTCTTTCCAACTTTTTTACCAATATCAGCCCATGACAATTTAAATTCATCAGCTAATTGTTGAAATGATTTTGCTCTATCTACAGCATTAAGATCTTCTCTTTGAATATTTTCTATAATTGCTAGCTCGAGTTTACTTCTATTGTCATCACCAATACGCACCACACATGGCACTTCTTTTACTCCTGCGAGTTTTGAAGCGCGAAGTCTTCTTTCACCAGCAATGAGTTCATATTGAACAGAAATAGATCCATCTTCATGAGAATCTTCTCTTCTTGTGACCACAAGAGGCTGAAGTACGCCATATTGGCGTATACTTTCAGACAAATCTTTTAAAGCTCTTTCTTCGAACTCGCGACGAGGTTGATAAGGATTTGGTAATATTTTATCTACTTCTATCCAAAAAATTGCGTTTTGTAATTCTGCCATAAAAATAATAATTTAAATAAATATTTGATTAAAATATTATATCATGAAAAATAATATCTTTGTTCTAAACCTCTTTAATTAAAGAGGTCGATTTTTTAGATTTTTTGGAAATATCTTTTTGCAAAAAATCTGTTGAACTCGGGAAATATAATATAGAATAAAACTTTAAAATATGTTAATATATGTGAATAAAATGCCGAAGTGGTGGAATGGTATACACGTGCGACTCAAAATCGCATGCTTTACAGCTTGTGGGTTCAAGTCCCACCTTCGGCACAAAAATAATGGAAAAAGTCTGAAAGACTATGTTTGGTGACCAAGCCCCATCTTATCTTAGCTAATGACTTTTTTTAAATTAATTGCTATGATTTATATATGAAAACATATATAAAAAGAAACAGACTTTTAAAGATATTTAAAAAAATAATTAATATTTTTTTAATTTTAATATGTATATTTTTATTTATATCTACTTTAATATATTTTTATATTTCAAATTATTCAAAAGATTTTATTTATGAAGATATAAATAAAATACCAACAAACAATGTGGGTCTTGCTCTTGGCACATCGCCTGTCACCATAAAAGGTGATGCGAGTTTATTTTTTATAAGTAGAATGCTGGCCACAAAAGATCTTATAGATAGTAAAAAGATAAATTATATTATAGTATCAGGAGACAATAAAACTGTATCATATAATGAGCCAAAATATATGAAAAATTATCTTTTAAAATTAAATGTAAATGAAAATGCGATAGTTGCAGACTATGCAGGAAGAAGAACTTTGGACTCAGTATTACGAAGTAATGAGATTTTTAATCAAAATAAAATTACTATAATTTCTCAAAAATTTCACAATGAAAGAGCAATATTTATTGCAAGAAAAAATGGAATAGATGCAATAGCTTTTAATGCTGTATATCCCTATAAAAATAATTTAAGAGATTTGCCTACAAATATAAGAGTATTTTTGAGAGAACTTTTGGCGAGAGATCTTGCTATTTTAGATATTATTACAAATAAAGGTCCGGAAATATTGGGAAATGATATAAATTTTAAAAATGAAAATATAGACGGCATCAAAAAATTAAAATTTGGAAAATAAAAGATTTTATAAAAATAATATAAAATTAGATAAAAATAAAAAGCCGTCTTTTACAACAACTTTTTTATAATCTAAGTATTAATATTATTACTATCAATCCTAAGATCAAAGCCCGCAAGCTATACAATATAGCTAATCTATTTTTAGCTATTATACCGGTCAGAACTCCAAATAATGAGAAAGCCACCGATATAGACCAATTTATTAGAGATTCTGTAGGCTCTGTAGCATTCCACAATTGATAAAACATTGGGAAATATGCTACGACCATTATTATCTGTAATAAAATATTTGAAAGTTCATGTCTTTTAGTTATTCTCCAAAAAAATAAAATAAGTATAGAGAATAAAATACAAAATACTTCTACTGCATTTAAACTAAATCTGACTCTCTTATCAAATAAGATAATAAAAATCAAAGTTAATATAACAGCAAATAGATCTACTGTATTACATACATTATCAAATATATTATTATTTTTTGTAGATCTGTAAGTCCATAAACTCAGACTTACAGTTACAAGAAACATAATCCACGTCATTAAAGTTGGATGTATATTTCCTTGTATTATAAAATATACATACCAAAATGCATTGACCGCAATCAATACCGCTGTAATCACAGCGAATATCATTTTAATTCTTTTTCTCAAGCTGAACTCCTTTCTTTTTATATTTGGTTTAGAACATTAAAAACACATTTACTACTTATAAAATAAACTAATTAAACATTTTTGTCAAATATATAAGTTAAAATTTACAAAAATAAAACCGCCTTTTTAGGACGGTCTATATTTTATAACATTTAAGTTTTTCATTTCTTTTTCTTCTTTAATTCGAAAAAGGCTGGTATACCAATACCAAGATAAAGTTGCGGAGTCCTTTTTTCTTTTAAAGTTGGTGTGCCTATTTCTAATATACCAACTACAGCACTATTGCTGAATGGAAAATTAATACCGATTCCAACATATCCATTTTTTCCTTTTAAGTCTTTTGCTAACACTAAATAATTAGTAATGGTTTTTGAGATAAAATAAGATGTTACTAAACCATAACCATTATATGTTAGATTGTAATTCGGCATAAAGTTCAATTTTTCTTTGAGAGTAAAAGAGAAACCAGTATAAAGTGGGTATATCAGCGTAGAGCCGGCCTTTGGATTTTTTAAATCTATGCACCCTTGTGGCGCAAAGAAAAATCCGGCTTCGCTTTTCCAATTTTTTTTTGTTTCTGGATTTGTGAACTCTAAAGAATCGTGGCTAAAAAAGGATTCAAAAAAATCTTTTTGTCCATATACAGACATTGAAAATAAAGAAAGAAAGAAACTAATAATTAAAAGAGCGGTTGTTTTCATTTTGTGTTTTTTAATGAT
>CAZYMY010000011.1:0-5513 GCA_964648875.1 uncultured Candidatus Saccharibacteria bacterium
GAAATATATTTTTTCTTTTTCTTTTCTATTTTTAATTTTTCTATAAAATTCATATATAAATTTTTATAACTTTTAATAATTTTTTAATTTAAAATATTTGTAGAAGTAGAAACTGAGCTAGTGGCATTTATATTATTTATAATATCTTCTTCATCTTTTATAATTTCTTTTTTAATATTATCTTTAAATTTATAAAATACTTTATTAGAAAATCTAAGATCAATATATTCTAGATTTTTCAAATTTTTTTCTAATTTTGATTTTAATGGTTCTGTATCTATTGCTGATATAAAAGTCACCCATACATAATTTGCATTATCTTTTGTATTTACATAAATATAGCCTGTATCTTCATCGCTACCTTTTATGTATATTTTCATATCAAGATTTTCATATATTTCACTACTAGAAGCAAAATTTAAATTGACACTTGGCAATCTATTTCTAAATAAACTTGTAAAATCTTTATCTTCTATATAAATATTTTCTTTTATATCTTGATCTTTTGTGAATATATTTTTAAATTTAAAATCTAGTATTTCTTTTCTGTTTATAATTAAAAAAGTTAATATAATTATAAATAAAGTAAAAAGAAAAACTGCTTTTAATACACTTTTTTTTAATTTTAATTTTTTTGTTTTATCTTTCATTTTTAAATATTAAAAATTAAAATACTGGTTTTCCAATTTTTTCTTTTCCTTGCATATATGGTCTCAAAGCTTCTGGAATAGTAACTGTCCCATCAGCATTTTGATAATTTTCTATAATCATTAAAAGAAATCTTGGAGTAGCAATAGCCGTATTGTTTAAAGAATGTACAAATTTTAATTTGCCTTCATCATCTCTGTATCTTATATTTAGTCTTCTAGTCTGAAAATCATGGAAATATGATGAAGAACCTGTTTCTCTATATTTATTTTGGCTTGGCATCCATACTTCAAGATCATATTTTTTTACTTGTCCTAGACCAAGATCTCCTCCACAATTCACAACTCTATGATAAGGTAATTCTAATTCTTCGGCGACTTCTTCTGCGTGTAAAGTTAACTCTTCATGATATTTTACAGATTCTTCATGTGTTGCTTCACAAAGTACTACTTGCTCCAATTTCATAAATTCATGCACTCTTACAAGTCCATTTACATCTTTACCATGAGCTCCTGCTTCTTTTCTAAAACATGGAGAAAATGAAATAAACTTTTTTGGTAAATCTTTTTTCTCTAATATTTCACCAGCATAATAATTCATTGTAGCCACTTCTCCTGTACCAGCAAAATAATCTCCATCAATATCATTGTATAAATCATCTTGACCTTGTGGAAGATATCCTGAGCCAAGTAATGTTTCTTTTTTTACAAGAGATGGCACTATCATAGGAGTAAATCCTTTATTTGCCCATTTTTGTATACCATATTGCCAAATAGCAAAATCAAGTAATACTGCATCGCCTTTTAGAAAATATCCTCTAAATCCTGAAGTTTTTATACCTCTTTCAAAGTCAACCCAATCTTGAGCTTTCATTATTTCTATATGATCTTTTGGTTTAAATCCAAAATCAATTTCACTTTTATTTTTACCCCAAACTTTTATTTCTTGATTGTCTTCATCTGTATTTCCTTCTGGTACAGACATATCTGGAATATTTGGTACACGAAGCATGAGATTTCTCCAGCTTTCCATTATTTTTTCAAATTCTGGTTCTAATTTTTTTATTTCTTCTTTTACAATACTCATCTCTTCTATCTTTTTTTGTTTATCTTCACCTGACAAATTTGGTATTTCGGCAGAGACGGCATTTTGCTTTGATCTCAAGTCTTCTATTTTTTGAAGAAGCTCTACTCTTTTTTTATCCATTTCTATAAGTTCATCAACATTAAAATTTAGATGTTTTCTTTCAGAAGCCATCTTTACTAATTCTGGATTTTCTTTTATAAATTTAATATCAAGCATATTTTTGTAAAAATAAAAATTATTATTAATATAGAAATATTATCACAAAATAAAGCTTTTTTATAATCTTGACAAAATATATAAATAATTTCTTTTTATAATTATTTTTTAATACTCATGTGTCAATGCTATCTTCACTATTTCCTTTGCTATAGTCTCAGCAGCGCCAGATTTAAAATTATTTAAATTGTTAAATTGCATATCATTGTATTTTTTAGGATTTTCTAAAATAGAATTTATCTCATTTATAAAAATATCTTTTTTTAGATTAACTTCTTCTATTACGACAGAACAACCAGCGTTTTCAAAAGTACTAGCATTTATCATTTGATGATTGCCATTACTATTTGTGATAGGAATTATTATAGATGGTATACCCCAAGCAGAGATTTCAAATAAAGCTGATCCAGCTCTAGTTATACAAATATCTGCGGCTTCATAATATTTTGATAAATCACCTGATCCAAAATAGAAATAATCTTCTTTATTTATATTATTTTCTAAAAGAATATCAGTAGATATTTTTATTCTATGTAAATTATTATCCCCTACTTGATGAATAATATTATACTTTTCAAGTAAAACAGAAAGAGATTCTAATAATATTTCATTTATGATTTCACTACCTTGTGATCCACCACAAATCAAAATAGTATTTTTCCTATTTTTATTTATTATATTTTCTGTAAAATCAGATATTTTTCTTTCTAAATCTTCTTTTTTTGGTAAATAGTCTGACATTATCGGTTGTCCAGTATATGCTGTCTTTTTTATATCAAAATATTTTATAGCACTCGCATAGCTCACAGCCACTCTCTTTGCAATTTTTCCTATTAAAATATTTGTCCTACCTGGCACAGTATCACTTTCATGTACTATTATTGGTATAAAAAGAAATTTAGCAGCAAATACTACAGGCATACTAGAATATCCACCTTTTGCAAATATTACATCTGGATAAATTATAAAAAGTTTTACAATAGCTTTTAAAGTCCCAAATAGAGATATAAAAGGATCTATTATATTTTGAAAAGAGAAATATAATCTTATTTTCCCAGCAGGGATTTTTACAAATTTTATTTCATTTTTTTCTAATAATACTTTATTATATTCTTTGTCAGAAAAAAAGAAAAACTCATGCTCTTCGATATTTTCTAAAGCAATTTCTTTTTTTATTCTTTCTGCTACGGCTATAAGAGGATAAAAATGACCTCCTCCAGCTCCTGTAAATACTATTTTCATATACTTAATAATTATATATTATCATAAAATTGTATATATTATATATTGATTTTATGTTTTGATATATTTAATAATATACCAAGTGTAAAAGCCATAAAAATAAATGATGTGCCACCTTTTGATATTAGAGGCAATGGCACTCCAGTCAAAGGAGCTAAACCTATTGTAGATGCTATATTTAAAACCGCTTGAAAAAAGAATATAGATATTATACCTATAGCAAGTAATCTCCCAAATTTATCATCTGCCATTTTTGATATATGAATACCTCTTATTATAATAATAATAAATAATAACAATAATAATATAGAACCTATGAATCCTACTTCTTCTGCATATACAGCAAATATAGAATCAGAAATTTGTTCTGGCAAATAATTAAATTTTTGTATTGATTGACCTACACCTCTTCCAGAAAGTCCACCAGAGCCTATAGCTATCAAAGATTGATTTAATTGATATCCAGCACCAAGAGATTCTCTACTTGGATCCATAAAAGTTAAAATTCTTTCTTTCATATATGGTCTAGTCTCTATAAGTAATACAAATATAAGTATTGCTCCCATAGATATTATCAATATATCTCTCCATCTTGCTCCACCTATAAAATATATTATAAAAGATGGAAATAATATTATCATCAAAGTACCAAAATCTGGTTGTAATAATAATATTGCACCTAAAATCAAAACAAAAATTAGAAATGGAAATAAACCTATTTTTATTTTATCAAAATATCTTTCATATTTTACACAAAAAGCAGAGACTAAAATGACAGAAGATAATTTTAATATTTCACTTGGCTGAATAGAAATACCAAATACATGTATCCATCTATGTGCTCCATTATAATAAAATGATAAAGATGGTATAAACACAGTGATAGCAAATAATATAGATATTATAAAAATAATAAGACAATATTTTTTATAATATTTATAATTTATGATAGAACCTAAAAATAAAGATAAAGATCCAAATACAAATATATAAATAAGTTGTGATTTTATTATAGAAAAAAACTTTAATTCATTATTTGGCAAAATACCAAGAGCTGCAGATAAAAAAATAGTGATACCGAGTATTATAAGAGTGATAATACTTATCAATAAAAATTTATCAACTTTCAAATTATTGATTGCTGTTTTCATAATAATTAATATTTGATTATGAAATTATATAAATAGAAATACCGAGAAATGCAAATATAATAGCAAATATCCAGTATCTCATGACGACTTTTTCTTTTGACCAGCCCATATATACAAATGTATTATGTATTGGAGTGACAGGAAATATTTTTTTCTTTCTAAACTTTTTTGATAATAATTGCATTATAGTAGTAGCTTCTGTTATCACAAAAGGCATAGCTATTATAAAAAGTAAAAATACAGCATTGGTCATGACGGCTATTATTGCAAGTAAAATAGAAAGTGGCATATATCCAGTCTCAGACAAATAAAATCTTGCAGGAGGAATATTAAACCATAAAAATGCCATTATAGCTCCTGTGACGACAAAACATAAAGTAGCTATATCTATTTGATTGTTGATAAGAGCTATTATTCCATAACTTGAAAACAAAATAGAAAATAAACCACCAGAGAGTCCATCTAGGCCATCTATATTTGAAGCTCCATACATTGCTAAAAATAATATTACAAATAATAAAATTATCAATTTACCAAAAAATAATTCTCCAAAAAAAGGTATATGTAAAGAATAAAAATCTAATTTAAATAAAAACCAAGCTCCAGCCAAAAGCGCAAATAATATTACAAATAATATTCTAGTCCGTAGAGGTAATCCAGGCTCATTGTGTTTATTTTTTACATTTAATATACCTATTGAGCCTAAATCGTCTATTATACCTATGATAGATGCAAATATAAAAATAGCTACAGGTAGCCATGTTTGATTTCTTGATACAAAATTTAATTTTTCAAAAATATTAAAATGAAAAACTTCTGACAATGCATAATAAAATAATACAGAAAATAAAACTGAAAATACAATAATTATGCCTCCCATTCTAGGAGTTTCTCTTTTTCCATCGCCAAGTATACTCGCAGTGATAGTAGCTTTATTGCCGTCTATTGTCGTCTCCACATTCTTTTTTTTCCACATTTTATGTTTATATAAAAATCTAGAAATTGCTGGTGTGATAATCAAACCAAAACAGAATGCTGTGATACTAGGCCAAAGTATTTTAAAAATTGATAATGAAGATAGAGCAAGCTCCAAATTATGTGAACTAATAGGTCCTGGCATATTATTTAATATTAATATTTACTAATAAAATTTTTAATAAAATTATTATA
>CAZYMY010000011.1:5613-7717 GCA_964648875.1 uncultured Candidatus Saccharibacteria bacterium
GGCATATTATTTAATATTAATATTTACTAATAAAATTTTTAATAAAATTATTATACCATTTAGTTATTTTAAATAAGTCTTGACAATATATCTATTTTATTTAAATAATTCGTATAATTTATCCACATCTTTAAATCTACCGTCTATAGTAGAGCCGAGTACAACTATCACTATTGGCCTATTAATCTCATAATCAAATATAACTGCCAAATTACCTCCTGCGGCATCTGTAAAGCCAGTTTTTGAAGCTAGAAGGCCTATAGACTTGCTGGCATCTTTATTTGTATTTGGTATTTGATATATATTTTTATTTTCTGATTTTATATTTATTTTTGAATCAGATGTATAAGAAAGTATATCTGGTATATATTTATATGTTTCAGAAAAAAATTTTGAATATTCTATAGCATTACCTTTTCCACCTATGATATCACCATAATCTAATCCAGAAGCCGAATTAAAATAAAAACTTTTAAATCCTAAATTAGCGACATAATCATTCATACTTTTTACAAATAAACTATTTGTAGGTGAAATACTAGAAGCTATAATATCTATAGCAGAATTTGATGATATAGTGAGAGAATATTTTAATAAATCATCCAGTCTCCATACTTGTCCATTTTTTATACCAAAATCAAGTTTCTCCCCTGCCCTCATTAAAGATTTATCTATTTTAATATTTGTATCTCTATTCGCTAAACTTATAGCAGTAGCAGCAGATATCACTTTTGTAAGTGAAGCAAGAGGTAAAATCATATTTTCATCTTTTGAATATAATATTTTGTCTTTTTTTACATCATATACTACAAAACTTTTAGCTTCAAAATCATTTTCATTAAATGAATTTGATATCAAAATATCTTTTAATATATTTAAATCTGTATCAGATTTTATTTTTTTATCATTATTTTTATTAAAAGATTTATTAAGATTATTAGAATTTATTCTAGCAAAAATATGTGGCTTGATATCAGTTTTAGATAATATTATAAAAAATAATATTATAAAAAATATTGATAATAAATGTATATGATTATGTTTTATAATATCTGATTCTCTAAATTTCATAAAAAATTATATATTATTATTTACTTCCTCATTCACATCTGCTATATCATCTTTGATAGAATCTTTTTCATCATGTTTTTCATCATTTAATACTTCTTTTAATCTTTCTGTAAAATCTGTTTTTATTTTTTCATATTCAGGTAATTCTTCCAATTTACTTATGCCGAGTTTTTGCATTGCTTCTGTAGAAATATTATATCTTTCACCTACTTTTTTAATAAGACCTCTTGCAGAAAGAGATCTTATACTTTGAGAAGATTGCACTCCTCTTATAAAAGAAATTTCATTTTTTGTGGAAGCGCCTAAATATGCACAGATAGTAAGTACTTGAAGTGACGCAGGTGTGAGATCACCTTCAAGCTCATCTTGTCTTATCTTTTTTGCTATATCGCTAAATTCATTTATTATAGCTAAACTATATTCTGATTTTTCTTCATTTTTATTTTCGTTTTTTATTATAGTTAAACCAATATTATTTAAATTTAAAATCAATTCATTAATATTTTTTTCAAAGTCTGTTTTATCCAATTCTCCCAAATTTAAAAGCTCTTTTATCTTTAAAAAAGTGATTGGTTCATTGTATAAAAACAAAATAGCTGAGATTTTTCTCATTAAATCTTCATTTTGCATAATAAATAGATTATAACATAAAAATAAAAGCAGTCTTTATTCATTTTAGAAAGACTGCCGGGTTTATACTAGACTTTAAAATTTATATTTCTTTCAAAAGCGAAAGCCTTACAGAAAACAGCCAACTCTCCTAAAGATGAGACATCTATACTTATCTCTTTTTTGCCTCTGTCGTATTGAATAGACATAAACGAAGCATATTCAGTACAGACTACATTGTGTTTTCTAAGAAAAAGAAGTAATCTGTCTATTTGTTCTCTTTCTTTAACAGCCTCATTTATCACTTTAAAATCCATCTTACTAATTTTTTAAAAGTTTAAATATCCATTTATAAAATTAGCAAAAAAATAAAATATAATCAAGTTGATTTTATTTTAAAATATGTTTATATTTATGCGTTTTT
>CAZYMY010000011.1:7817-14347 GCA_964648875.1 uncultured Candidatus Saccharibacteria bacterium
TAAAATATAATCAAGTTGATTTTATTTTAAAATATGTTTATATTTATGCGTTTTTTATTTCTATATTTTCTATATTTGAAATATTTATCTCATTATGACTATCTCCTTGCTCGGCATTTAGTACTCCATTTTTTATAAGTTCAAGCATTGCTAAAAATGAAACTATAAAAGCTGATTTTTTTTCTTCTAAACTTTTTGTATTATCACCCATAGATGAAGAAAAATCTTTAAATGATAAATTTATTGTTGATTTTACTCTATCCAAAAGCTTTTCTATAACATCTTCTATTTTCAATACCTGCCTCACAGCCACCTGACTTAGTTTTTCTTTTTTTGGAATTTTTAAAAGTGAAGCTATGGCAATAGAATGCAATAATAATGTATTTACTCTATCATCAAATACAAAAACAGATTCATTGTTTTCAAATTTTGAAATACTATACATTTGTTTTTTATTGTAAATTTTATTTATATTTTTTGAGCCTTCTATTATTATTTTATAAAGCTCTAATTTTTTTTCTAAATTTGAAATAGATTCTTTTTCTTCTTCTGAATATACAATATTTGGAAAAAGAGATTTTGCTTTTATAAGCATCAAAGTAGAAGCTACAGATATAAATTGAGATATATCTACAATATCTTTTTCTCCCCTATTTTCTAATTCTTTTATATATGATATATATTCATCTGTAATTTCTGCAAGAGAAAATTCATTTATAGAAAGTTTTCTATTTTCTATAAGCTCTAAAAGCTTGAAATATGGACCGGAAAATCTCTCTATATTTACATTAAAAGTATTATTCATGCACTAAATTATAGCATAAAAAATACTTCTAAAAATCAAGACCTGTTTCTTTTCTGACTTTTTTCATCATCTCTACTGCTCTTTTATTTGCTTTTTTAGCACCAATTTTTAATACTGAAAATATTTCTTTTTTCCCTTTTTCTGTAGTAGTATAATAATCATATTTCTTTTTCATATCTTTAAAATACTTTTGCATAGTCTCAAAAAGATCTTCTTTTGCATCTTTATAGCTATAAGAAATTTTGTCACTATTTAAGAATTTTTCTCTCAATTTTTTATCTTCATTTTCATTTAAAAACAATTTATGAATTTGATAGATCAATACTTCATCAGGATTTTTCTTTTCATTTGGAAGTTTACTATCTGTCTTTATACTCATGACTTTCTTTTTTATTTGAGTATCATCTAAAAATATTGGAATATCATTTCCTTTACTTTTACTCATTTTATTTCCATCTATTCCAAGTATAGTCTCCACTTCTTTTTTTAAAAAGCTTTTAGGAGATTTAAATGTATTTGTATTATAAGCTCTATTGTATTTTCCAGCTATTTCTCTTGCTATTTCTATATGTTGCTCTTGATCTTTACCAACTGGCACAATATCCGCATTATAAATCAATATATCAGCCGCCATGAGTACTGGATAATCAAGAAGACCTGCATTTACTTCTTTCTTTTCATTTTCTTTATCCCTTTCTTTATCTTTAAATGAATGTGCTAAAAATAGTATAGGAAGTGGTGTGACAGTATTAAATATCCAAGCAAGCTCTGTCACTTCTTTTACATCACTTTGCTTAAAAACATTTACTTTCTTTTTATCTATTCCACATGCTAAATAAGTAGCTATAGCTTTGAAAGTATTTTCTATTCTTTCTTTAGCATTTACTAAAGTAGTCATAGAATGATAATCTGCTAAAAATATATATGATTCATATTCTCCAGAATTTGCAAGATTTACCATTTGCCTTATTGCGCCAAAATAATTGCCAATATGTAAATCACCACTTGGTTGTACACCAGATACTAGTATTTTTTTATCATTTATATTTTTCATGTTTTTAAAATGCTTTCACCTATTTCTTTTTTGTAGTTGTAGCTGTTGTATTTTCATTAGTTGTTCCTTTTTTTGAATTTATTAAGAAACTTTCTAATTCTGCTATTTTACTATCATTTGGTAATACTTGTTTTAATGCATTTATCATATTTTCACCATTTTCAAAATCTCCAGCTAAAATATATGTTATTGCTAAATAATAAGCAGCTGTTTGATTTTTAGGATCAATATTTAATATGCTTGTAAATGCAGCATATGCTTGATTTAATTCTTCTTTTGATAAGTCTTTCTTATTTAATATTAATATACCGTATTGCAAATATGCTTGTACATCATTTGGATCAGCTTGTATTGCTTGTGCCGCATATGCTATAGCAGATTCTCTATCATTATTTTGTGCTGCGAGTTGAGAAAAGAAATAATATGCAGAAGAATAATTTGGTTTAATATCTAATGATTTTTTAATTGTCTCTATAGTTGTAGTACTATTTTGACTATATGCATACTCTAAATCAGCCAAATTTAAGAATAGAGATGGATTTTTTGGATAAAGTGAGATAGCTTTATTATAAGAATCTTTTGCATTTTGATAGTCAACATCTTTATTTTGTGTATCAAATGTCATAAGAAATGCATATACAGAACCCAATGTCACATAATTATTATAATCTTTTTTATCTATATCTATAGCTGTCTTTGCAGAAGTTATAGCATTATTCATAGAAGTGATTACTTCTCTTTGAAGAGTTTCTTTATCTGTAGTTGTAGAAGTATCATTTAATATTTGACGGGTTTTAAATAAATAAAATTGTGTCAATAATCTATAGGAACTATCATCATTTGCTATTCTAGAACTTTTAGTCAAATCTTTTTCCAATCTATTTATATCTTGCGTATTTTGAAAATTTGCCATTGCTTTATTTGATAAATACACAGATCTTATTCTATTCATTGCCACTATAAAACCAGCCAATACACCTATAAATAATATAAATACAAATATTAAATAAAGTTTTGAAGCTTTATGTTCTCTCCATTTTAATGTGTTTGATAATACAAGAGCGAGTGACAAAGCAAATATTATGACAGAAATTATTATATTTGCGAAAAATACAAATAGAAATACAGATAATATAAATAAAGCTGTAGATGCTAAGAAATAAAATCTACTTTCTTCATCATGCTCTATATAAGAGCCTTTAGAAAAATTACTTTTTATTTTCTTTACTATGAGTACAGAAGTAAATACTATAGTAGCTAATATAAATAATATACCTACTATACCTAGAGAAACTGCCAAAGTAGTGAATGCTGAATATGAAGCAGAAAATTCAGTACCCCAATAAGCTGAGTTTATGATATCTTGAGACTTTTCTCTTTGCCATACTTTATAAAACTCTGCTGGTCCAGAACCTAAAATTCTACCTCTTTTTAATTCAGAAACAGCCAAATCAAAACTTAGATTTAATTTTGGTTTTACAAAACTATAAGTTATTCCAATATATTTATTAGAAAAATTTGATATTGCTGTAGTTATTTTTTTTGCTGGGGCAAATTGTAAAGAATATACTAATGAGAAAAATACAGATATTATAAGTATATATAGAGAAGCTCTTTCATATAAAGGTATATTTACTCTTTTTTCTTCACCTTCTTCAGTCTTTTGTAATTTTGATCTTGAAATTAATAATACAAATAATGAAGAAGCTCCTATCGCATACCATATATCAGGAATTATTATAAATGCTATGAGAATAGTATGTATAGCTATAAATATTACAGATATTATTTTTTGTACTTTTGTCTTTGCTATTGTTTCGAAATATACAAGTGATAATATCAACATAATTGCTGAGACTACAGATACAATATCCCAATTATCTACAAAATAAACTATTTTATTTGCTACAGTAGTAAAACCCAATTTAAATAATACCAATCCTAAAATAGCTGATATGCTTACAAAAATATTACTAAATACTAATATAATCCAAGCTAATCTTCTTGATGATTTCAAAAATGAGGCTATTATAAAGGATAAACAAAATATAGCTATATATGTTATACCACTTTGTATATATGTATATTTACCATAAAAGGAATTCAGAAAATTAGAAGAAAACAAGGTAGATAGAAATACTAATATAGGAAATGCTAATAAAAATATTTTCGCTATATTTTTTTCTGGTAATAATACTTCTTTCTTAATAGAAATAAAAATTAAATAAAACAATACAGCTATTAAGCTTATACTGAGTAAAATTATATTTTTATTAGCATCATTTGAAACATAAGTTGATATAAAAGGCAACTTAAATGAGCTAAAAAATGATAATCCAATAAAAGCTAAAATAAAACTAATAAAAAATGAAAATTTGTTTAATGATTTTTTTAATAACATAAATTTATAATATTTTGTAAATGTATACCTATAATTATAACACAATTTATATAAAAAATAACTATATTATAATCAAAAGACTGAATAATTATACTTTCAAATATTTCCTTATTGCAAGCAATGAAGAAATAAATGATAAAACTAAACTTACTAATAATAATAAAAAGAATAGAGAGAAGAAATTGGATATATAATAATTAAATATATCTAAACCGCTTAAAAATACTACTGTCTTTTTTGATAAATAATAAGTGACTGGGAAAAATATAATCATTGTAAAGAAAACTGATGTTATCGCATATATTGCTGACTCCACCAAAAACGGACCTTTTATATAAGTATCAGATGCTCCCACTAATTTCATAACTGATATTTCCTCTTTAAAAATAAATATAGAAAGTCTTATAGTGTTAAATATTATCAATGAAGTCATAAAAATAAATAATAATGTGACCCAATATCCGACTACATTTATCCACTTTATTATATTATTTAATCTATTTATTGTAGATTTTAACTCTATATAATTGATTTTATCTATAGCTGTATAAGAATTACCTAAAAATTGAGAATTTGAATTTAAAGAATTTGCTATAGATTCATAGCTATTTGTGTCTTTGGCTATTATTGTAAGCATTGCACCAAATGGATTTTTACCTATTTCGTCCAATGCTTGCAATGTCACAGGATCAGATGCGTGACTATTTTTAAAATCTATTAAAGACTGTTCTGCTGATGTAAAAACAACTTTTTCTACTTCTGGTAAAGCTATTATTTTATTTTTTATTTCATCTATTTCTTGTTCTGAAGCTTCTAATTTAAAATATATTTTTATATCTACTTTATTTTTTATATGTTCTAAAGAATAATCAAATATACCTCTGAAAAAAAAGAAAGCACCTATTATCATAAGAGTAGTACTTAATATAGCTACAGAAGAAAATGAGACTGTTCTATTTCTCAAAAAATTGCGTGAACCTGATTTAAATATTCTTTTTGTAAATGTTATTGTATCTCTCATAATTTTGTTTATTATATTATTTATTATATTGAATATTTACCTATTTTTTCATCTTTTATTATTGTGCCATTTTCCATTGTTATAACTCTTTTCTTTAAATGATCTATTATGCCTTTATTGTGTGTAGTGAGTATGACTGTAGTACCTAGATCATTTATCTTTTTAAAAATTTGTATAATGTCATATGTATTTACAGGATCTAAATTTCCAGTTGGCTCATCGGCTATTATTATTTCTGGTCTATTTACCAAAGCTCTAGCTATAGCTACACGCTGTTTTTCTCCACCACTCAATTGATCTGGAAAATGAAATATTTTATTTTTTAAATCTACAAGATCAAGTACATGAGGTACATCTTTCATTATTTCTCTATCTGTCTTTCCTGCAGCCTCCATAGCAAAAGCAATATTTTCAAATACAGTTTTATTTGAAAGCAATCTAAATTCTTGAAATACTACTCCTATTTTTCTACGATAAGATATGAGATTGCGACCTTTTAATTTGTGAACTTGATTTGAATGAAAAGATACTTTGCCATAAGATGGCTTTTCTTCTGCAAGCAACATTTTTATAAGTGTAGTCTTTCCTGCGCCAGAATGTCCTACCAATGATACAAATTCACCTTTGTCTATTGTTAAGTTTATATCATCTAAGACGACAAAACCTCCGGGATATTCTTTTTTTACGTTTTCAAAATAAAGCATAAATTACCTATATATTTATATATTAACAGTTTATCACAAAATAAAGAAAGAAAATTTTTTTATTAACAAAATATATAATTAAATTATTTTAAATTTATTTCAGCCTTTATAAAATCATCTATATCGCCTTTTTCTAAAACTTTATCTATATCACTTGTTTCTATTCCTGTCCTCAAATCTTTTATCAATTTATATGGATGAAGTACATAATTTCTAATTTGATTTCCCCATTCTATCTCTGTAGTTTTGGATATTTTTATTCCATCCATTTCAGCTTTTTTATTTTCTTCTTCTAATTTAAATAATTTTGCATATAGCATATTAAGAGCTTTTTCTTTATTTTGCTCCTGAGATCTTTCACTTGATACATGTACTGCTATATTTGTAGGCCTATGTATCACTCGTACAGCAGTCTCTCTTTTATTTACATTTTGTCCGCCAGGTCCACTTGATTTTGAAGTCTCTATTTCTATATCATCAGGACCTATATTATTTTTAAATTTTTCAAATTCTAATTTTGGAAGTATTGGAAGTATTTCTACCAT
>CAZYMY010000012.1:0-3791 GCA_964648875.1 uncultured Candidatus Saccharibacteria bacterium
ACCATCAGTAAAATCAAAATTATAAATCCAAGACTATTTAAAATTCCTTGCCATTTATCACTAATTTTCTTTCCACTCACCCACTCAATAATCACAAAAAGTATTCTTCCTCCATCGAGAGCTGGAAATGGAAGTATATTAAATACTGCTAGTGATATTGAAAGTACTGCAGCAAAAAGCAATAAATAATTTACTCCTAAAGTTTTTGCTTCACCTACCATATTAAATATCCCTACAGGACCAGCTATATCTTTTGGTAAATCACCTTTTGCAAATAAATTTCCAAATAATCCTATAAAACCTTTTACTGTTAGCACTGTAAAATCTACAGTTTTATTAAATCCTAATCTTATAGCTTCAAAAAATCTCAAATTAATTTCTACAGCTTTTGCAAAAGATACACCTATCATTTTCTTTTCTTTTTCTCCTGAAAGTCCATATATTCCGGCTATAGTTTTAGAAGAAACTTTGTCTTCATTGTCTCTATATACAATAGTCACAGAATCATTGAATCTTGTGTCATTATTATTTATAGCAATAGAAATATTTTGAATTATTTCATCATCACTTTTTTTCAAATCTAGAGGCTTTTGTGAAGACACATGACCTATGACATCTTCTTGATTCAAAAATATTTTATCTATTTTATATCCAGGTTTAAGGCCAGACTTTTCTGCTGGAGAATTTTTTATAACATGAGATATTATAGTAGTCTCATCCCCGACTCTACCTTCTTTTATAAATTTTTCATAAGACGCATCTCCTTTATTTACTATAAAAGTATTTGTCATATATACAGATATAGTGATAAGAATAAATGCTAATAGCATATTCATCACTACCCCCATCGCTAAAATAAAAATCTTTGTAAAAGGATTTTTATTTGAAAAACTTCTTTTATCATTGCTATTTGAATCTCCATTTTCTCCTGATATTTTTACATATCCACCTATTGGTATAGCATTGAAAGAATAAGTAGTTTCTCCTTTTTTCTTTTTAAAAAGTCTAGGTGGAAAACCAAAAGCAAATTCATCTACTCTTACATTTGAAAATTTTGCTGCAAAAAAATGTCCAGATTCATGTGCCAATACTAGAGCTAATAATATAATAATAAAAATTACAATTGTCATATTTTTAGTCTAATAATATATCTTTTTCTTTTTTATTATACATTTCTTCCAAATCTCTATTTGCTTCATTTACAAGATTTTGCAAATCTTCAAGATATTTTATCTCTTCGTCTTTTCCAAATTCACCATCTTTGCAAGATTTTTCTATTTCTTTTTTATTTTCTTCTCTTATACTACGGACTTTTACTCTAGCCTCTTCCAATCTTTCTTTTATTATTTTTATCATTTTTTGACGAGACTCTGTTGTAGGTTTTGGAAAAAATACTCGTAGACCAGAAGAGTCTACAGATGTAGAAAGACCTAGATCTGCATCTTTTATTGCTTTTTCTATTTCTTTTAAAAGATTTTTATCATATGGAGATATGAGTAAATTTGAAGAGCTTTCAATATTTATACTAGCTGCATGAGATATATTCATGCGAGATCCATATGCATCTATTGTCACCAAGTCTAAGACTTGTGGCGTCGCAGCTCCTGTTTGAATTGATCTATATTCACCTCCGAGATGGCTTGTTATTTTTTCTTTTTCTTCCTTAAATCCATTAAAATCGTATGACATAAATTTATTTTTAATACTTAAAAGTATAACATAAAACAATATAAAAAAATATTTTGGATTATTTTTATTTTTTATTTTTAAAATTCTGGCAATCGTAGTGATAAATATTCTAAAATTGTTTTTCCACTACTAGAATTTAATTTTATATATTTTATAGCTTCAAATATATCGTTTAACTCATCATTAAATTCTTTATTTTGATAATCAAACATATTAAATTTATTTTCTTTTTTATCTATATGCATCTCTGCGCTGATATTTTCTTTATTTAAATCTTTTTCTTTATTATAATTTTCTATTATAAAATCTTTATATTTCGTAAATAAAATATCATATATATTTAACAAAAATTTTTCTATTATTTCTCTATCAGTTCTTTCTTTATCTTCAAATTCTAAAGCATATTCGTCTTTTCTAGCTAAAATTTCTGTAATCTCTTTTATTTTCATGCGATTTATCTTTTTTGTAGATAAAAAATTTTCAGCGAGACTTTTCAAAAATTCTTCTTCGCCTGATGAAGATATGATACTTTCATCTTTCAATTCTAATTTATAAAGTCTTGATATTATAGTATTTATGAGACTGGCTCCATAATGTATTATCAAAATTATTTTCAAATCATCTGATCTATCTTCTAAAAATTTTAATAAAGCATTTTGAGCTTCACGAGTTGCAGAATAAAAAGAAATAACAATAAATGCTTTTTCTTTAAAATTTGTATTGCCAAATTCTATCAAGCTTCTAGCTTTATCTATATCAAAAAGTTTTAAATTAATAAAAAAATTTGTATTTGCATTTGTATTTTCTCCCCTTTCCTTTGGAAAGGGGCTGGGGGATAGGACTCTCTCTTTAAAATATTCAAAAACAAATTCTCTGTTTCTAGTTTCAAGTAAAAAAGAATAATGAAAAGAATTTGTAAACTCTACAAATACTTTTTCTAAACCTTCTTTTAATTCTTCTTCTTTTACTCCCATTACTTCATAATAACACAAAATCAAATACTATCTTTTTGACAAAATAGACTTTTTATATACATCAAGATGCGCCAATGCTAGGCCTGTACCTTTTGATACACAAAAAGAAGCATCATTTATAAGTTCTGCGCGCACTCCAGTCCTTCTTTCTACAAGTACAGGAAAATATCGCAATTGTGATGTTCCACCACTCATGATAATACCATTGTCTATAATATCTCTAGAAAGTTCTGGCGGAGTCTCTTGAAGTACTGATTTTATAGTCAATATTATTTGTTTTAATTCTTTATCTATAGCTTTTGTTATTTCATTTGTTTTTACTTCTACTATTTTTGGTAAACCAGAATTTCCATCTCTTCCTTTTACATTCATAGACATTTCTTCTTCAAGTGGAAGAGCTGATCCTATTTCTATTTTCATTTCTTCAGCAGTCTGATCACCAATTACAAGATTATGTGCTTTTTTCATATAATCTACTATTGCTTTATCCATTTTATTTCCTGCACATTTGAGACTGTTTGAGCAAACTATACCACCAAGTGATATCACCGCCACATCAGTCATACCTCCCCCTATATCTACTATTATTCTACCGCTAGCTTCATGAATTGGTATGCCTGCGCCGATCGCAGCAAGTACTGGCTCTTTTACTATATATGCATTTTTTGCTCCGGCCTTTAGCGCTGCTTCTATCACAGATCTTCTTTCTGAACTTGTTATACCACTTGGTACAGATATCATCACTTCTGGTTTAAAAATATTAAATTTTGGTAAAGCTTTGTCTATATAATATTTGAGCATTGCTTCTGTCACTTTATAATTTGCTATTACTCCGTCTTTTATTGGGCTATAAGCGATAATAGCATCTGGAGTTTTTCCAATCATTTCTTTTGCTCTATTTCCAATTGCTAAAATTTTTCCTTCATCTTTTGATATTGCTACAACTGAAGGCTCGTTTAAAACTATTCCTTTTTCAGGAACATATACAAGAGTATTATTTGTGCCCAAATCTATTCCTAATTTTTTTACGAAAAATGACATAATTTTATAACCCATTATATTCTTAAAAAGAATATAATTAAATATATCTATAAATTTAACACAAAAATCGAAACTTGACAAAAAATC
>CAZYMY010000012.1:3891-5196 GCA_964648875.1 uncultured Candidatus Saccharibacteria bacterium
ATTTATCTTTTATCCCCTATTTTGCTATAATTTATAAATGTATATATTACAAATAATACCAATAGCAAAAGGTTTGCCGGAAGACTATTTTTCATATTTTTCAAAAGAGAAAACATCTTTGGGAGCGCTTGTAGAAATAAAAATCAGAAATAGAAAAGTCTTTGGTATAGTAAGAGAAATAAATGAAGTAAAAAATGAAAAGATAAATTTAAAATCACAAAACTTTTCACTTAAAAAAATAGAAAGACTAGTAAAAGAAAATTTTATAGATGAAAAATTATTTCAAAGTATATCAGAGTCTTCTGTACTACTTGGAGTAAAAGAAAGTGAGCTCATAGAAAATTATTTACCTAATTTTATTTTTCAAGATTTAATTTTAAAAAATACAGATATTGCAAATTCCAATAATAAAAAAAGAAAAACTGAAATAGAATCAAAAAAAGAATTAATAAAAAAATCAGAAAAAGACTTTCAAAAAGAATTAAAGAAAAACTCTAAAAATAATAATGAAAATAAAATAATAGGAGATTTAGAAAATAGAATGAATTTTTATTTAAAAATAATAAAAAGAGATTTTAAAGATGAAAAAAGTACTGTGATATTTTTTCCAAATATAAATGATATAGAAGAAGCAAAAATATTTTTTGAAAAAAATAATATAAAAGATATAGCGATATTACATTCACAAAAAAAAGATAAAGAAATAAAAAAAGATTTAGAAAATATTTTAAATAAAAATATAAAATTAATACTTTCTACTCCATCATTATTCCCATTTTTTATAAAAGAATACTCCTTCGCTAACCCGTCTTCGCATCCACTTTTGTCTGAGACTTCAGAGAGACATGGAAAAATAAATTTAAATAATATAATTATAGAAAAAGAAAATTCTAATAATTATTTTACACATACAAGTAAAAGACAAATTGACGCTAGAATATTTTTAAAAAAAATAAGTAAAGATTTGAATATTGATATCACTATTGGTGGGAATATATTGTCTATAGAAAATATAAAAAATGCTAAATTTTTAAATAAAGAAAATAAACAACATTTTGATATTATAGACATGGCGAAAGAAAAAAAAGAGATTGAAGAATTAAAAGAATCCCCTTCGGCAGGACACAGAAAGATAAATATAAAAAATAATAATTATAATAATATATATTTTAGTAGAAAATTAATAGAAAAATTGGAAAAAATAAAAAAAGAAAAAGGAAAAATATTTTTATTTACTAAAAGAAAAGGACTTTTTACAGAGACTATTTGTGGCGATTGCAATAATATATTTAAATGTGAAAAATG
>CAZYMY010000012.1:5296-10897 GCA_964648875.1 uncultured Candidatus Saccharibacteria bacterium
CCCAACAAATTTTGCAAAAAAAATACACACTTTGTTAAATGAATTTGATCTTACGATCAATCCACAAAGCGTGTATCAATAAAAACCGATAATATTATTTCTTTTCCGCTTTTTCCTTTTCTTCTTCAGTATTTTTTACCGGAAGGAACTTCGAAAGGACAGCAAAGACTCCAAGGAAAATAGCAGCGAAGGTAGATGCAAGAAATATATCGCTATCAACCCCAAACGAATAATTAGCAAATAAAACAACGCCAAGAAAAATCCCGAAGCCAAATAAGGCTGGACCAGAAAAACGAATGGCATCATACAATTTGTAGGCAAGTAACGAAAAACCGAATAAAACCATTATAATTAAGAAGGCAGCCAACCCTAAATAATTTTTTTCTGGCACCGGTTGTTGCGGTTGTGGTTGCGGTTGCGGTTGCGGTTGCGGATACTGATAAGCTGGCCCTGGGTAGGGGTAAGCAGGTTTTGGATACTCTTTTACCCCGATATCACCTTTATAGGTATAATCTATCCGGGTATCATTTATAGACTGTGTGGCTTGAGCCACTAAAACAAAAAATAATACTACAAAGGACAATAATAATGCTTTCATTTTTAATGTTTTTTAATATTTAACAAATAAATTTTAATACTATATACAGTATATCATAATAATATCTGTATGTCAAGTGTATTTTGAATAGCCTGTATGATATTATATACACATAAATAACCCTTTAAATATATGGTCAAAATAGTACAAATTGACTGGAAAAAAGAAGAAAAAACTCAGAAAATAGATGAGTCTAGTATTTTACGAAAAGAAGTAAAAGAAGTAAAAAAAGAAGAATTTAGTGGAAAAGAATTGATAAAAATTCTTGAAGATATGAAAGTCGCTTTATATAAAGAAGATGATGGTGTGGCCATAGCAGCTCCACAAATTGGTATTGATAAAAGAATATTTCTGATTCATGAAAAAGCATATGATGTAAATGAAAAAGATAAAGAAATAAAATGGAAACCTTTAGTTTTTATAAATCCAAAAATATTAAAAGTAAGTAAAAAAATTATGAGAGTAGATGAAGGATGTCTTTCTGTTCGTCCACTTTATGGCACTACAGAAAGACATACAAATATCACAATAGAAGCAAGAGACGCGAATGGAAATAAATTTACATATGGAGCGGCGGGACTTATAGCTCATATTTGCCAACATGAATGTGATCATCTTGATGGGATACTTTTTATAGATCATGCGGAAAATATACAAGAAATAAATATAGAAAATATAAAAAAATAATCTTTTAAAAATATGGAAAATAAAAATATAAAATATATTTTTTGGGGTAGTGGCCCACTTGCTGAAAGTGCTTTATTTAATTTATATAAAAATGATTTAATCCCCTCTCTTGTGATCACAAGTCCTGATAAAAAATCTGGTAGAAATATGGAAATCAAAAAAAATATTATAGCTTTATGGTGTGAAAGTAAAAATATAAAATATTGGCAACCAGAAACGCTTAAAAATATAAATATAGAATCTAGTCCGCTTGTAGAAACTGATTTTGATATTGCTATAGTAGCAAGTTATCCAAAAATATTAAAAGAAGAAATATTAAATATACCAAAATATGAGACGTTAAATATTCATCCGTCTCTTTTACCAAAATATAGAGGACCTTCTCCTTTGCAAAGCGCATTATTGAATGGTGATGAAAAAATTGGTATAACAATAATAAAGCTAGATAAAGAAGTAGATCATGGGCCAATACTTATAAAAAAAGAAATAAATGTTTTAGAAGAAGATAATAATGAAACAATAGAAAGAAAATGTGGAGCAATAGGCGCAGAAATGCTCACAGAAATATTACCACATTATATAGAAGGAAATCTAAAAACTATAGAGCAAAATCATGATGAAGCTACTTTTACTCATAAATTTGAAAAAACTGATGGGGAAATAAAATTAGAAGATAATGCTATACAAATACAAAATAAATTTAAAGCATTGCTGCCACATATACCAATATATTTTTTTACAAATCATCCTACTTCGCATAAAGCTTCGCAGGACAAGCAATATAAAGAAATAAGAGTAAAAGTATCTGAAATAAATTTATCAAAAGATTTTGCTAAAGATAAAATCGCAAAAGATATAATAGAAAAAGTAATACCAGAAGGAAAATCTGAAATGAATTTTGAAGATTTTAAAAGAGGGTATATTGTCTGAACTAGGATTTATAGGATAAAATACAAATTAAACCCAAATTTATTATAAAATTATTATTATTGTGATAAAATAATTTTATGATAGATAATGAAGATATTACTAGAAAAATAATTGGATGTGCTATGAGTGTACACTCAGCTATTGGTAATGGTTTTCAAGAAGTTATTTATCAAAGGGCTTTAGAAATCGAAATGAAATATCAGCAAATATTTTTTGAAAGAGAGAAAGAAATGAAAATATATTATAGACAAGAAGAGATTGGTACAAGAAGGGTAGATTTTTTAGTAGGAGAAGAAATTTCTGTAGAAATAAAAGCTTTAATAAAATTAGAAGATGTGCATTTAGCCCAGGCTATCAATTATTTAGAAACTTATAATTTGAAAACTGGTCTTCTTATAAATTTTGGAGCAAAAAGTTTAGAGTTTAAAAGACTTTATAATAATAAATATAAAAATATTTAAAATGCCCCAGCTTCGCTGGGGCATTTTAAATTTAAATATGAATTTCAATCTGCATTTAATCCTATAAATCCTAGTTCAAGATATTTAATCCTAAAAATCCTAGTTCAAGATATTTAATTCTTTAAATCCTAGTTCAGACAAAATCTCAGACAACTTTTATTTCAATTCTACAGAATTTATAATCACATTTTCTAATGGTCTATCTTTTGAATCTGTTTTTACATCTTGTATCTTTTGTGCAATTTCTTGTCCAGATATCACTTTACCAAAAACTGTATAATTTGGTGGAAGAGACATATTGCTTGTCATTATAAAAAATTGTGAGCCATTTGTATTTGGTCCAGAATTTGCCATAGCCACTGTACCAATTTCATATTTTTCTGCTCCAGTTAATTCATCATTAAATTTATATCCAGGACCTCCTGTACCCCAATAATCTTTTTTAGTCTCATCTTTTGAAAGAGGATCTCCTGTCTGTATCATAAATTCACTTATCACTCTGTGAAATTTTACTCCATCATAAAATTTTGAAGAAGCTAATTTTTTAAAATTTTCTGTGGTAAGTGGTTTATCTTTTGCAAATTCAAAAGTAATATTACCGAGATTTGTATGTAGTATTGCTGTTTTATAATTTTTATTTTCATTTTCCATATTATTTATATTTTTATTTTGATTATTTTCTAAAGTAGAAGTTGATAATAAAGCTGTAGATGTAGAAGATAATATATCATTTTCTTTACTTTTATTAGAATTTTTATAATCTAAATAAGTTGCCAATAATATAATAAATAATACTACTATTATAAACACTATTAAATATTTTTTCATAATAATTTATTTTTTGTTATTCTCTTTTAAAGAGATTTTTAAATTTAAATGCTAATTTACGTGATAATGTTTTTTTCTTTTCTTTTATGTCAGATGCTGATTTCTCTATTTTATCTTTTAAACCGTCTATGGATGAATATAAATCGTCTTTTATTTCTAGAACGAAAATATTTTTTTCTAAACCTTTTATTCTTGCTGAAGCTTTATACACATTACCGTGTATATGATGCTTGCTAATTTTTGATAATTCTATTTCTACAAAAATTTTTTCTCCGAGTGTATAAGAAAACTTTTGCAGTGCTTCATAAACTTTTTTTTCAGCATAATCACGAATTGCATTTGTAATCTCAATATCAACACCTTTTATTTTTATATTCATAATATATTTATTTGAAAATAAATGAAACTATTAATTAATAAATTAATTCTAGATATTTATATACTTATAGATATCTATATCTCTATTATAACTCTTTTTAAAGGCAAAAATATAATGTCAAAATATGCTTGAAAAATATGGACAAACTAAAATCCTCTGTCGTGGGAGACGCAGAGGATTTTAGTTTTTATTTAAAGAAATGAAATTATTTTCTTTTCTTTGCAACTTTCTTTGCTGCTTTCTTTGCAACTTTCTTTGCTGCTTTTTTCTTTGCTACCATAATTTTTGTTTAAACTCGAGAGAGCGCTTTTAATATTTTGACCTTGGACCTTCGGTCTGCCTCTCTAATATAATTATCGCATCAAAAAAAATATTTACAACATTTTTTTTAAAAAATTTTTGTGGATAACTAAAAATTTTTTTTATATTTTTTTTAAAAATATTTTTTATTTTTTTATTTTTTAAAAAATTTATTTATATTTTTACAAAATAAATTAAAATTATTTTTAATATATACATTTTTTATTATAAAAATTTATATATATAGAATTATTAATGATACAAATGCTTCTCTGCATCACAACCACATCCACCGTCTTTGCCAATTAAAATATCTTTTACATATTCTTCACCATAATCATATACTATTTCTTCTCCTATATTTATATTTTTTATTGCTCTCACAAATACTCTATTCTTTTTTATTTCACTTTCAGAATTTGGATTACAAGAATGATTGCAATATCTTGCAATATTCCATCTTGGAGAACCATTTATATTAAAATCTTTTTTTACCCAAAATATATATCTATTGTCTGCAATATTGTCAGCTTCTTTATCTGTAATAATATGACCTATATACTCAATTATTATCTCCCCTTTTTTTATATTTTCTCCAGCAAAAAGTCCAAGACCAAATTTACTTTTTTTTACTAAGACTTTTTTAAAATGATGATCTGGTAAATGATGCTTTTCAGCAGCATTTATTTTTTTTGTAATTTGCTTATTTAAATTTTTTGAAACAACTTTTGCGAGTGGTGAAACTTTTTTTAAAATTTTATCTTGTTTTTTCATAATATTGAATTCTGTATTGTATCTTTTTTTCTTTTAATTTTATTTTTACAACATTCTAACACAATTTAAATAAATATTTATCTTTTTATAGACAATACTTTTCTTCTATATACTAACATTGCTACCATAGCTATAGCTGATAAAAATACTAATACATGAAAAGCTAATGTAGTAAAATTAAATTCTGATAATGCAAATATTGCTATCAATGCTCTAATAGCATTTATACTCCAAAGAGTAGTAATCTCAGAATGTGGATCAAGCCATGATTTTCTTATTGTCGCCTCGCCTGCAAGAGAATATACTGTCAAAAGTAATATAGTAGACAATTCTGGAGATTTTACTGATAGCCAAACAGGTATGGCTAGCAAAGTCAAAATTAAAAATAAAATATCTATTCTTCTTATATTTTTATTTTTTTCTTTTTTATAACTTAAAATCAAAACTATAAAACATAAAATTGATACAAATAAAGTTGATAATGCTCCAAATCTAGCGCCTTCATCAATTTGTAATAAAAATAATATAAATACAATAATAGCCCAAAGTCCCCAAGTAAAAATATGTGGCCGAGATTTACCTTTTAAAATACTTTTAATATAAAAAAAATAACTGAGAGGCACCAATATCGCAGACACTATTCC